>NZ_DAIUEH010000030.1:0-70505 GCF_036845245.1 Methylobacter sp. | reverse complement strand
GCAGAGGTCGCCACCTTTATTCAAGTTCGCCATACACCAGATTTATTTATACCTCAGATCGGGCCTTAGGAAGGTGATCTTAAAACCGGTGCTCTCAAGGTATTTACAGGTATCTAACACGGCTTTGTGTTCGCTAGCCGATGTAATGATGTGGTTGCCTCTTTTTTGATAGCTAAGGGCAATTCCTTTGATAGCAAGGTTGTTCGATTCGGTTGCACCTGATGTGAAAATCAGATCGTTCGGGTTGCAGTTCAACAAGGATGCGATTTCGGCTCGCGACCTCTCGATTAAGTCATTCGCCCGGTCGCCAAATTCATGCTGTAAGGAAGCGGGGTTGGCGAATATGCCATCCATTGTTAAACATTGCGCCATAGCTGCCGCAGCTTCGGGCACCATGGGAGTTGTTGCTGCATAGTCGAGATAAATTTGGTTTTTCAAAACAAGTTTTAATGGTTATAGACTTTATGTTAGGAAGCTAAAAAATTAGAAGCATTTATGAGTCTTCGCGCAACTGACGTATAGCAACACAAACAATACGCTTAATGGTCGGCATGAATACGCTGAACTGATTTTTGAGATTCATAACAAGCAACTCCAACCCGGTTGATATGGTCAACGAGGTTTGCATTGCTTATCTGATTGAAAATTGAAATATCAAAACTGTAGGGCAAGAGCAGATCATCAATATCATTACTTATCTTATTGATCATCGCCAAATCCAAGTTGTTACCCTTTAGTGTCAGATCAATATCCGAGCCGGTTTTATAAGTGCCTTTTGCGCGTGAGCCGTAAAGTATGATTTGTTCTACTTCAGGATAACGGGTAAAAACAGAATTAATCTGCTCGATGGTTTGTTCTTTTAGACCGTATTTCATGGTTTATGGCTACTCTTTTTCGACTAATGTGCTGAGCTTTTTCTGTAGCTTCACAAACGCTTGATAATAGTTGTTTATATTGTTAAACCGTTAAATCCATCTAATATCGTGGTTTTGCATATCGTAATAACGGATTCTTGAGCAGGACACGGCTTGAAACCGCGTTCTGCTCAAGGTTGCAATAGAGTCGAGTGTTAACCGACAGCCCTCAAGGTTCCCTCAGGAAACTGCATAGTCATGCAATGCAGGCTGCCGTATTGATGTACCAAGGGCTGACAAGGAACGCCAATAATCTTGCGATCGGGGAAGCAACCGGCCAAGCGTTCCAATGCAACCTCATCCATCGGGTCGCCGTAAACCGGCACCATGACGGCGTGATTGATGATTAAAAAGTTGGAATAATTGGCCGGGAGTTGTTGGCCGTCCTCATCATAAATAGGTTTCGGCAGCGGTAACGGTACCAAATGATAGACGTCTCCATCCTGAGTTCTAAGCGCCTGTAGTTGCGTTTCCATGAATTTCAGGCTGTTGTAATGCGGGTCTTCGGCATCGTTGCTGCTGGTGTAAGCAATGGTGTCGGCTGAGCAAAAGCGCGCCAGGGTATCGATATGGGCATCGGTGTCGTCACCGGTCAGGTTTTCCTGATCCAGCCAGAACACCCGTTTTGCACCCAAGTGCTGGAGCAATTGCTGTTCGATGTCCTGTTGGCTCAGGCCATTATTCCTGTTTGGATTTAACAGGCATTGTTTGGTGGTTAAGAGAGTGTCTATCCCGTCGCTTTCGACGCTGCCGCCTTCCAGAATGAAATCGACATCGGTGTGGCTGGCGCCTTTAAAGGGCTTGGCGTTTAACAGTTTGTGATTAAGTGCATTGTCGTTTTGGTGCGAGTATTTTTCGCCCCAACCATTGAAAAGAAAATTCATATGCATGATTGCGCCGTCTTTTTCGACGCTTAGAAAAACGGTATCCCTGACCCAGATGTCATTTACTGCGGCGTGGATGAAGTCGATGTTGTCGGACTTGCTTATTAAGGCCTGGACATGTTGCTGATGGCTGTCATCACGGCACACGATAAGCAGTTTTTGGTACTGGCTAATGGTATCGGCAATAACGCTATAAGATTGTTCTACAGTTTCAAGATTACGAAAGTCGCCGGTTTTATGCGGCCACGCGATTAAAACAGCGGATTGTTTTTCCCATTCTGCTGGAAATCTGTTCATAGGTTTAAGTTTCCTGTAATTATATTTCCCGGCTAGATACCGGAGGTAGATTGATACAACATTTCTTTGGCGTGTGCCAGCGTGTTGGCGGTGATATTGATCCCGCCCAGCATTCTGGCAATTTCTTCAACACGCTCTTCCGTTTCCAGTAAGCGGACATTGGAAGAAGTCATATCGGTTCGGTTGTTTTTTTCAACGTAGAGATGATGATGCGCTTGTGCAGCGACTTGTGGAAGGTGAGTGACGCACATGACTTGCCGGTTATGGCTTAAGCTGCGCAGTTTCTGCCCGACGATTTCGGCAATGCCTCCACCTATGCCTGAGTCTACCTCATCAAAAATCATGGTCGGGGTGGTTTTATCGCTGGACGTAGTGACTTGAATCGCCAGGCTGATGCGCGATAATTCGCCGCCGGAAGCCACTTTAGCCAGTGGTTTTGCTGGCAGGCCGGGATTGGCGCTGACCAGGAATTCGATTTTATCTTTGCCGTTCAGTTTGGGGATGGTGCTATCCAGCGCGCCTATATCGACCAGGAATTCGCCTTGCGGCATGCCCAGTTCCTTGATCATCGCTGAAATCTGTTGTTGCAGTTTTTTGCCGCAAAGTTTGCGTTGCGCTGACAATTGCGCGGCTAATTGGTGGTATTGGGCAAGCAATTGTTCGGCGCTTGCCGTTAACGCGTCAATGCGTTCGCTGCTGTGGGTCAGGCCGTCGAGTTCGCTCTCCAGTTTGCCGACCAACTCCGGCAGTTCATCCGGAGTAACGTGATGTTTGCGGCTAAGGCTCTGAATAATGCCGATCTGGTTTTCCAGGTCTTCCAGATATTGCGGATCGGCTTCTTGCGACTCAAGAAAGCGGCGTAACTGAAGCGATGCTTCTTCAACCTGAATCTGGGCTTCGGAGAGCATGCTGCATATTTCGTTTAATTCGGGCGCAAATTGGGCAATGTGGTTTAATTCGGTCAGGCAATGATTCAGCATTTGATTGGCCGATAGTTGGTCGTTCTCATAAAGCATATCAACCTGAGCTTGCCCGGTGCTTAAGATCTGGCCCAGATTGGCAAGTTTAGCGTGTTCCTCCGAAAGGTGGGCATAGTTGAAATTTGCCAGATCCAACTGCTGCAATTCTTCAAGCTGATAGCGCAGCAATTCTTCGCGCTCGGTTTGGTCGACGCTGGATTTAATCAGGTTTGCCAGCTCTTTACTGGTTTGATGCCATTCCCGGTAACAGGCGTTGACGCTGTCCAGCAAGGGGTGGTTTTTTGCATAGGCATCCAGTAGGCGGCGCTGCTCGTCAGCATTGAGTAGGGTTAAATGCGCATGTTGGCCGTGAATTTCGACTAGCTTTTCGCTGAGCTCCTGCAACGCCTGCAAGGTAACCGGCCGGTTGTTGATATAGGCTTTTGAGCGCCCATCATGATTGATAACGCGTCGGATCAGGCATTGCTGCTCGGCATCCAGCTCATTGTCTTTGAGCCATTGCTGCGCTAACGGCGCATCGGCTAAATCGAATTCCAGATTAATTTCGGCACGTTTGCAATCGGGACGCACATAGCCGGAATCGGCCCGGTCGCCCAACGCAAGTCCCAAGGCGGTTAATAAAATAGACTTACCGGCTCCGGTTTCGCCGGTCAGCACCGACATACCTTGTTCCAGGTCGAGGTCTAACGATTTAACGACGGCGAGGTCGATGATATTAAGGTTTAATAGCATGATTGTCTGTGTGGTAACCACTGCTCCAATTTAATTTATGCCTGAGTATATAAAAGAAATCATGGCCTTCCGGGTGCAAAATTCTAATAGGTTTAGGCTCTTTTTTAATTAAAATTTTGTCGCTGATTAACACCTTCGGAATTTCAATGTGATCGCAAGTCACCAAGGCATTGATTTGTTTAGTCTGGCAAAAGCTTATTTCAATTTCAACCGAATCGTTTATCACGATAGGCCGATTCGATAAAGTATGAGGATTAAGCGGAACCAATACCAGCGCGTTTAATGCAGGGTGCAAAATAGGCCCGCCCGCTGACAGTGAATAAGCGGTTGATCCGGTCGGTGTAGAGATAATCAGGCCGTCGGAGCGTTGCGAGTTTAAAAATACATTATCGATTTTGGTGATGATTTCTATCATGCTGGGCGTTACCCAGCGGTGGACAACCACTTCATTAACGGCAGTTTCTTCGTGGATAATTTGCCCGTCGCGGATGATTTTGGTGCGCAACAAATAGCGCTTTTCTTCAGTGTAATAACCTTGAAGAATGCGGAGCAGTTTATCGGACAGCTCGTTAGGCGATATGTCCACCAGAAAACCCAGCCGCCCCAGGTTGATGCCGATCAACGGAATATCGTATTCAACTATCGCGCGGGCGGCAGCAAGAAAAGTGCCGTCGCCGCCAACGGCGATAACCAGCTCGCAATGCTGACCCAGTGTGTCTATGGAGCAGGATTTAACAGACGGATGATTAATGAAATGAGCGCTGTCTTTAGCGACGATGACCGTATATTGATGTTGCTTTAAGAAAGCATGCAGGGCAGTTAAAGACGTGGCGATGCTGGGATCGCTGGGCTTGCCTATGATGCCGATAGTCTTAAAAGGAGTCTGCATTATTGGATAATAATCTGGAAATGAATTTGATTATACAAAAAAACCTAGGCAAGACTACGAGTATTACAACTTCAGCTGATATTTTAGCTGGCGCGCGGCTTAGCCTTGCCTTTTAGCTTGATATTTTTGAATAATAGACACAAGCTATAGAATGTCGGGTTGATGAAGGCGATTAATAAAGCAGCGATACATAAAGTATCGTGAGACAAGGTGCAAAATTATGAATTCAAGAGGTTGGCAATGAAACAATTACACAGAAAGGACTTGTTTGGCTGGTCGGAATTTAATCGGGAACGTAATCTGGATTTTCATAGTGTGCTTTGGGTACGTGACGGCGGTAACGTCTTAATCGATCCTTTGACTATGTCCGAACATGATCACAGCCACTTGCAAAGCTTGGGCGGGGTCGGTTTTATCGTTATTACCAATAGCGATCATTGCCGTGATGCCGAGCATATAGCCGAGATGACCGGTGCCGCTATTTATGGCCCGGCAGGCGAGGAAGAAACGTTTCCTCTGGAGTGCGCCCGCTGGCTTCATGATCACGAAGAAATTGTTCCCGGTTTGATTGCGTACCAGCTTAACGGCTCTAAAACGCCGGGAGAATTGGCGCTGCTTTTGGAGCACAGCACGTTAATAACCGGCGATTTAATCCGCTGTCATATCGGCGGTGAATTATGCATGTTACCGGACCAAAAGCTGGCTGATAAAAGCAAGGCAGTTCAATCGGTCAAACGCATTGCCGATTTGCCTGATATTAAAGCCGTTTTAACCGGGGACGGCTGGCCGTTGTTCAATCACGGCAGTGAAGCTTTACATCGTTTGGCAAGATCCTTGAATCATTAGTTTTAGTGAATAACGTAGAGTTACGCAATTTTATTCACCATGAAAATATGAAGGGCAGGGGGTATGTTTTTCTTTGCGTCTTCATGGAAACAAGAGAAGCGGGTGCAGGATATATTCTTTATCAGGCATCGTTATAAGTCTTTTTCCTCTACAATATGCCGTTTGACCCGGCATCTAAAGTCATAAAGCAGGTTTTGTTAATGTGGATACAAAAAGAATTTTCATTATCAGCAAGAAGCAGGGGATTTCATCTGATTACCGGTGAAATCCTAAAAGCTATTCCGGAATTGGCCACCATAGAATGCGGGCTACTACATCTCTTTATCAAACATACATCGGCATCGTTGACAGTTAATGAGAACGCCGATCCTACAGTGCGTATGGATATGGAAAGCCACTTTAATAGATTCGTGCCGGAAGGAGCGCCTTATTATAAGCATGGCTATGAGGGTGAAGACGACATGCCTGCCCATATAAAAAACACCTTGCTGGGCTCCAGTTGCACCATTCCTATTACCAAAGGCGCGCTTAATCTGGGTATTTGGCAAGGCATTTACCTGTGTGAGCACCGCAACCATGGAGGCAACAGGAGGATTGTAGCCACCATCCAAGGTCAGTCTCGAGCCGGGTAGCGTTCGAATTTAGTTGGTTGAGGAAGCGCCATTGATTGAATAAGTCGGACGCTCTATTCTCCGGGTATTTATGCGCCGCATGGATACTCGGTTAAAGTTTGCGACATCCATGACGGCTTGTCGGGATTCTCATGGAGCCAATAGGAACCAGGAAAAGATATTTAGGATTATTAGGAGGCATTTTGAAGATATTGGTAACAGGAGCCGCCGGGTTTATAGGTTCAGCCCTTAGCCAAAAGTTGCTGGAGCGAGGCGATGAGATTGTCGGCATAGACAATCTTAACGATTACTACGATGTTAACTTGAAGCTGGCAAGATTAGAACTGTTGCGAGGCTATGACCGATTTAAATTCATTAAACTTGAAATTGCAGATAAAGTTTCAGTAGAAGAGCTTTTCGCTCGTGAGAGCTTTCAGCGAGTTATGCATCTGGCGGCACAAGCCGGCGTAAGACATTCCATTACTAATCCTTATGCCTATATCGATTCGAATGTAGTCGGATTCATCAACATACTGGAAGGATGTAGGCAAGGCGCCGTCGAGCATTTAGCATACGCTTCATCCAGTTCGGTTTACGGCGCAAATACCAAAATGCCGTTTTCTGTTCATGACAATGTCGATCATCCGGTTTCCCTCTATGCGGCCACTAAAAAAGCCAATGAATTAATGGCTCATGCTTATAGCCATCTTTATAACCTGCCGACTACCGGCTTGCGCTTTTTTACCGTTTACGGTCCTTGGGGCAGGCCGGATATGTCCCTGTTTTTGTTTGTCCGCAATATCCTCGAAGGAAAGCCGATTGACGTGTTTAATTACGGCAACCATCGTCGCGATTTTACTTATATAGATGACGTCGTTGAAGGTGTGATCAGGGTTATCGACCAACCGGCTCAAGCCAATGCCGACTGGTCAAGTGAAAATCCCGATCCAGCAACCAGCTTTGCGCCTTACCGTTTATACAACATCGGCAACAATAATCCCGTGCATCTGTTAACGTTCATTGAAACGCTGGAAAAATGTTTAGGTAAACAGGCGATAAAGAACTTTTTGCCGATGCAGTCGGGCGATGTGCCGGACACTTATGCCGAGGTTGCGGGTTTAGTGCATGATTTGGGCTATAAGCCCACTACACTATTGGAAGACGGGGTTAGAAAGTTTGTTGAATGGTATAAGGATTTTTACCGGATAGCTTGATTAAGGCGTTTGGGCTAACAGGAAATAATTAATGAAACGCTTTGCCGCAGTGCCTGTGTTAATCGTTTTATTGATACCAACTCCGAGCTATGCAGTGGAAAAAGCCCGCGAATAACGATTGAATGAAGTGGCACAGAGTGGTTCCCATATAATGTCTTTTAATTTAGAACAAACTACGCATATTTTTCTGCAAATAAACAGGTATTTGTACATATAGAAGTTATTTGATTTATCTGCTCTACTTGACGTGGTTTACGATCTAGCCAACCGGCTTCGTTATAGTTTATTTAACCCGGTCAAGCTCACTTAACATTCAGGCTTTGTTTCTCGCTGTAGTTACAAAATTTATAATTATTTTGACTAAAGAATCTCATAATCTTGTATAACCAATACTTCCATTTCAGCGAATTACCGTTTTCCATCGCGACTGATCCGGACTTTGTTTATATGAGTCAGCGTCATCAGGAAGGTTTGGCTCATCTTCTTTACGGCATTAATTTCGGCGGCGGCTTTGTTGCTTTAACCGGCGAAGTGGGCACCGGCAAAACGACGCTTTGCCACTGCCTGTTGCAAAAAATACCGGAAAATATAGACATAGCTTTGATATTGAATCCAAAGCTTAATGCGGTCGAATTGTTGGCTACCATCTGCGATGAGCTAAGCATTATCTATGACAAGAATCAGCATTCGTTAAAAAACCTGATTGATCTTTTAAACCAGCACCTGCTCACCGGCCATGCCAACGGCAGACGTACGGTTTTACTAATCGATGAAGCGCAGAATTTAAGCATGGAAGTGCTGGAACAAATTCGTCTGTTAACCAATCTGGAAACCAACAAAACAAAATTATTACAAATTATTCTGGTCGGCCAGCCTGAATTGAAAGAATTGCTTAAGCGCCAGGATTTACGCCAGTTAAATCAGCGTATTACCGCCCGCTATCACTTGTTGCCGTTATCGCTCAATGAAACTCGAGCTTATATCCACCATCGGTTGATGGTTTGTAACGGTCGCCCGGAAATTTTTAAAGAAAACGCGATACGAAAAATTTATAAACTTTCTTCCGGCATACCCAGGATGATCAATATCCTCTGTGATCGCGCTTTGCTTGGAGCTTACGCAACCAATACTCATATTATTACTCCGGCGATCGTTAGCGTTGCGGCCAATGAAACACTGGCTTCGACTGATAAAAAATCGCCCCTGACCGCATTAATGATAAGCCTGCTGTTTATGGGTTGCATTGCCACAGGCGTTTATTTTCGAATGCTTTGGCCTAAAGCAAACAATGAAGCCACCACTAGTTTGGCAACGACTTACCCTGATATCACGATAAAGCCTGAGATTATCAGTCGAGCCCTGCAACCGATTGAAGAAGAGCCACTTCTGATTAAAAAAGTTAATCTCGTTCCTGTCGCTAAAACAAAAATGTTTGATGATTGGATCAACAACCCAGATTATTCATTAAATACTGCATTAATCAGCACGCTAAAACTCTGGAACAAGCCTATCCCCAAAAATAATCAGGTTGATTGTCATTACGTAGAAACAACAGGATTGCGCTGTGTATTTGGCAAAGCCAACTGGAAAGATATACTGGCAATTAATCATCCTGCTATTCTGGAGTTCTCATTGGCAAACGAACAAAAGTTCTATGCCTTGCTCACCGGATTCGGGCAAAACCAGTCCATGGTTCATTTTAAAGAGGATGTGGCCTTTCCGGTAGCCGATGTACTGAAGTACTGGAACGGCTATTATTTAATTGTGGAGCCGCCAATTCCGGATAACAAAATGATACATCCTCACCAGATATCGGATAGTGTATTATGGTTGCGGCATCTGTTAAATAGCATTGACAACAAGGCTGATGCAGTAGATCAACCGCGTTTTTATGATGATAAGTTAGTGGCTCGCGTTATAGACTTTCAGCATCAGCACCAATTACCGGAAGACGGTAAGGTGGGCGACAAGACTATGCCGCATCTTAAAAATATAGCGCGAACACTTGATCCTCCTCACTTAGAAATAACCGATTAATTATGTCTTTTATTCTAAATGCCTTACGTAAATCAGAACAGGAAAGACAAGCTCTTCAATCTGAGGCCGCAACTGACAGAATCCTTCTTGCTCCGCCGCCACAAAGCCCTAGCAAGGCAACGAAATTATTAGTCTTTCTTCTTATCGCTAATGTGTTAGTTATTGCCGTTATCGTCTGGCTTGTACGAAATAACTCAACGTCGAAGCCCACCATAACAGAACAAACGGCTTTAAGCCCGCTATCGGCAAAAGAAGAAACAAAAGCAAATGCTAAATCTGTCCAGCCGAAAAGACCGGCACAAAAAGCGGAATTCGAAGAGATTTCTATCGCGGAATTGATTGAGAGAGAGAAGCCGGCTTCGTTACCGGTTAAACCGGTTATTACCAGAAAAACAGTCGCTGACGCCATTAAGCAACCTGATATTGCCGGCAATTCCAAGCTACCGATACAGACCGCTCCGGAAACAGCTCCCGCTGCCAAAGTTGAACCGGCTGCACCCGAATTAATACCAGTGAGAAAAGATATCTCTTTTTTAAGCGATTTACCTGTTGAGTTCCGCCAGACGGTACCGAAGTTTACTATTAATGTATTTGTCTATTCAGAGGATCCCGAACAGCGCTTTGTCATGATTGATATGGTCAAATATAAGCAGGGGCAGCAAATAAAAGATGAAATGTTACTCAAAGAAATTCTTCCAGACAGTTTTGTCGTTGATTACCAAAACCGCATATTTAAAATTGAGCGGCCGTAAAACTTATCAGAAGCCCTTTAACACCTAACAAATTTTGTTTAAAGATGATGAGCGATAAATTCTCGATCGTATCGGCTACTTTCATTATAGAAACCTTCTTATTTCCAAATACTGACAATATTAGTAAAGTCATCCGTCCAAGGCTCCATATCAAAATATAGGGGCATTTTCTGCCAGTTGCCGAGACGGCTTAGGCGTAATGGTTCCAGTGTTTCGGCGTGCTTTGCCATGACTACCCAGTCGGTTGCAACAACCAGCGGAATTTCCTGTTGCGGTTTGAACTCCTGAATTAACGAAGCCAGGTGCAAGGCTTCCGCATTAATCGATAATACTTTTTTCAGCGACAAATGACGGTTGGTCATATGAAAGGCGAGTATGCCGTTCGGTTTGAGCTTTTTAAAATAAAGCTCGAGTGCTTCTTTGGTCAACAGATGAGTCGGTACCGAATCGGAACTGAACGCATCCATGACTAATAAATCAAAGTGTTGGTCAGGCTCTTTTTCCAGCGATAAGCGGGCGTCGCCGACGCGCATGACGGCGTTGCGGGCGCATTGGCTCAGGTAGCTGAAATAGGCGGGGTTGCTTGCAATATCGACAACCAGCGGGTCGATTTCATACAGCGTCCAGTTTTGTTGATCCTTGGCATAACAGGCTAATGCGCCGGCCCCTAATCCGACGACGCCGATATTCCAGGCTTGATCGTTATTGTCGTATTCCTTAAACAACTGTCCCATCGGTCCTGGACGGCTGTAATAGGTCAACGGTATTTGGCTTAAGTTTGCCGCCAGACGCTGGGCGCCGTGTTTGGTCGTGCCATGGAACAGTTCATGATAGTGTTCGGGCTTGCCTTGTTCATCAGTTAACACGGCATCGCGCACCGCAAGTACGCCAAAAAAAGTGCGTTCCTGATACAGCGTATGCGATGACAGGCCATGCAGGCCGAGCGCAAGGAATATAATGGCGCCGGTCATTAATGCGAAGCCGACAGGGCGCGCCCTGAGCAAGTAGGTCAGCAAGGTTAAGCCTATCAGGCTGATAACTATGACATCGAAATACTGGAGCAAATCATCGACAGCGGCATGAAGAATTAAACCGACAATAACCAGCAGGGCAGGGGCTATTATCTGCAACACTAATCCGGTGTTTAATGACAGTTTCAGGCCGGGTCGCAGCAGCAGAGCCGCGATAATCATGATCGGGTATTCATAAACGGCGTTGAATACAAACGGCGCAACAAAGGTGTTGAACATGCCGCCCAACATACCCGCAAACGACATGATCAGGTAGAAGGTGGTTAAATGCCGGGTATGCGGTCTTAGTTTAGCCAGTTCGCCGTGGCAAACCATCACTCCAAAGAAAAATGCAATCAGGTGCAAAATCAGGTAGGCCCAGTAAGGCAAATCGGCCGGGTTAATGAACGCGTAAGCGATAAACGGCAACAGAAATATCGGTTGCAGTTTTACCATTAGCGGATGAATTTTATCGTTCCATTTGGAAAAAACGATAACGAAAGACAATAAATACAGCGTTAACGGGATAATCCACAGCAGCGGCACCGAGGCGATATCGGTGCTGATGAAGTTGGTCAGGCCCAGCAGCAGGCTCGACGGCACAAAGGCCAGAGCCAGCCAGTGTAATTTGGTGGCAAGACTGAGATTATTGTTGTCGGTAATATCATCTATGTTTTTTCGCGGCTCGGTCGCTTGCCGGTTTTTCCATAGTGCAAAAGCGCAACCTGCAATCAACAGGCAAAGCAGCAGATAGCCGACGCTCCAGTAACTTTTCTGGTTAGCCAGTCCGATATTGGGCTCAAGCAGGAAGGGGTAGCTCAGCAGCGCAATCAAGCTGCCGGTATTGCTGGCCGCATAGAGATAATAAGGATCATGGCTGGTATGGTGGCCGACATCGGCAAACCATTTTTGAATCAGCGGGGCGGTGGTGGACACTACGAAAAAAGGCAGGCCGATAGCAAGAAATAATGTCCAAAATAGCCAAAATGTGGGGTTGCTGTCTGTAGGGGGAACAGTATTTTCAGGTAAGGCTAGAGGCAGCGCCAGAAAACTGATCAGTATGACCGCAGTATGGATCTGAATTTGGCGGTGATGACTGTAGTGCGTGGAAAGATAATGCGCATACAAATAACCCAGAAACAAAATACTCTGGTAAAACACCATGCACGTGTTCCAGACTGCAGGCGAACCGCCCAGTAAAGGTAATAGAATCTTCCCAAACAGCGGTTGCAGCACAAACATCAGCGACGCACTGGTAAACAAGGTTGCGGCAAATAAGAAGATCAGAGATAAATTACGGTCGGTTGCAGCTTCTGAATGGTGGCTCATTATTTTTATAGGTAGCCCTTAGGGCTTTTAATTTTTAATGCGCTAATGATAAAGCATTTGCCGACGTATTGGGCAGTTGAAAAATAAAAAAGGCGGGGGGGCGTCAAGTTAAAGCATAACACCACGAAAATACGAAAGGCCGAAGTTTTTAGTTTCTATCATCTTCGTGCCCTTCGTGGTGAATATGGGGCTTGTATGTTTAATTTGTTACAACGACCCAAAATAGGCCGCTAACGCTTTAAAGTCAGCCTCGGACAAGCTGGCGATAATGGCTTGCATTGGACCGCTTTTACGTGAACCTGTCTTGAAGGCTTTTAACTGTTGCTCCAGATATTCGGGATGCTGTCCGGCAAGTCTTGGAAACTGACCGTTACCTCCGCCAGTGGAACCGTGGCATCCCTGGCACATAGCGGCTTTGGATTCGCCTGATTTTGCCGATGCCGGATCGCCGCCAGACTTAACGGGTTGCTGGCTGGAGAAGTAAACGGCAAGGTTGGCGATATCTTCATTATTCAGGTTGGCTGCCATCGATTGCATCATAGGATTAATGCGATCTCCAGCTTTGAACGCTTTAAGCTGATTGGCTAGGTAGGTCGATTGTTGTGCCGCCAGGTTGGGCCATTGCGCGTTGCTGCTGTTGCCTTTGGGGCCATGACAACTGACGCAGGTCGCTGCTTTTTGCTCTCCTGCCGCCGTATCTGCTGCAGAAACCGGCAAGGTAAAAAAAACAGTCAGTAAAAAAGATGCGGTAATGGATTGTTGCAGTGAGTTCATGGGCCACCTCTTGGGATAAGGGTTAGGATTATCTGTTTGACGGGCTATCGAAAGAGCGTGTCTTTTCAGATAGATTTTTCACTATACAACTAAAAAGATTAACTGATAACAAAAAAAGTTAAAGTTAAAGTTAAAGAAGAGGTATCGAAGATAACAAGCTTTTTTGTAAATCAGAAACAAGTTTATGATATTTGTGCTCTATAAAAAACGCTGGATAAGACGAGTGCTATGTTCAGAAAGTCTGGACATAGCAAAAATCACCGCTATTTTACGATGCGTAAATTTGGTTTTGCGGCTGGTTTTTTGACAGGTGGTGGTTCGTCGCCATCACCATCTTCCTGATCGAAGATCATGCCTTTGCCGTTTTCTTTAGCATAGATTGCCAGCACAGCAGTTATGGGGGTGCTAATGTGCATTGGTTTTCCGCTAAAGCGGGCATTAAATTCAATTTCCTCGTTACCGAGAGAAAGCCCCTGTATTGCTTCCGGCCTTATATTTAAGACGATTTTTCCGTCTTCAATAAATTCTTTCGGCAAAACCGCACTGGTATCTTCGGCATCTACAAGAAGATGCGGTGTCAGGTTGTTATCAATAATCCATTCGTAAATTGAACGGATTAAATAGGGCTTTAGAGAAGTCATTTTGTTAGGGTCTACTTTAAAGGCTCGATCATTTCTTTTTCAGCTTCACTCAGGCTACGCTTGAATGCGGCTCTGTTGAATATGCGCTGGGCATAATTAGTAATCACTTCATTTGGAGTTGCCACGTCAATCCCTATGCTGGGTAAACGCCATAATAAGGGAGCTATAACGCAATCGATCAGTGAAAACTCGTCACTCATAAAATAGGGTCTGGCAGCAAAAATAGGTGCAGCAGATAATATGCTTTCTCTGAGCATTTTTTTAGCGCGGGCAGATTTTTTCTCTCCGGAAAATAAAATCTCGTCCAGTAACTGATACCAGTCCTGGTCGATGCGCTTGATTAGCATTCTTGCATTTGCCCGTGAAACCGGGTCCATTTGGTGTAAAGGAGGATGCGGAAAGCGTTCGTCCAGATATTCCATGATGATACGGGAGTCATAAAGAACCAGGTCTCGTTCAATCAATGTAGGTGACGTTCCGTTAGGATTTAGCTCAAGTAAATCTTCAGGCGGCTCTGTCGGGTCATAATATTCTATGTCTGCGACAACTCCTTTCTCGTGCAAAACAAAACGGGCGCAGTGACTCATCGCGCATGTTGGTGATGAGAACAGCGTCATTACAGATTTACGAGTAATATTTGTCACGAATAACAACCTCTTTGAAGACGTATAGGGCGGTAAAAAAGGGCATTATAACATGGTTGGCGAGGTTTTTATTTACAGTTGTTAGATTGAAGTACTGGGGAAAGATGGGCTTTTTCGTCAGCCCATCTTTATAGTTCTGATAACTATGTTCCTTTACCCGAGAATTAATCGATGTCCTTCCAGTATTCTTTCTTCAGCAGATAAGCCACAACTAAAAACATCAAAATGAAAAATATCACGTATTTTCCGATACGCTGTCTTTCAAGCTGCACGGGTTCTCCGGCATACACCAGGAAATTAACCAAGTCATTGACGAAAATATCAAATTCTCCTCCGGACAATGTCCCCGGTTTTTCAATAACTAACTTGTTATATTCTTCACCCCATATGGTTTTTCTGGGTTCTGCATACTGATCACCTTGCAATTGCCACAACGGGTTAGGCATAGCGGTATCCTCGAAAACCAGGTTGTTTACCCCTCTAGGGCTTTTGGGATCAATATAGTAGCTTTTTAGATAGCTGTACAACCAATCCGCACCACGCGATCTGGCAATTAGCGACAAGTCTGGAGGCTGAGTGCCAAACCACTTTTCAGCGTCATGCGCATTCATGGCACTGTGCAATTGATCGTAGATATTGGCTCCTTCCGGTGCGATATCCTTCAATATCTTTTTTGGATCGACATCAGTATCAAGAGCAATACGCAGGTAACGAATATGCTTGATTGAATGGCAGCCAAGACAATAAGTGACAAAGTGTTTCGCTCCCCGCTGCAATGAAGCATTATCGGAAAGATCAACATTCGCTTCTTGCAGCTCAATGCCTTCCGAGGCGGCAACCCCAAAAGACAGCAATAACAATAAAAATAATGCTATTAAATTTTTCATATTAATCCAGGCTCCCTTTTGCTTTTTTTGCTAATCGACTGATAACGTTTCTTATGCCTTTGGGATTAGGCTTTCTGGCAAAAAAAGAGCTTTTAAAAGCGGTATGACCAATTTCAGTAGTTGCCGGTTTTAATTCAGTAATCTCCTCAATTAATGTGGGCAATTGCTCCTCAAGGTTATGTAATTGCTCCTCAAGACTATGTACTTTGGTTAACCTTTGGGGTAGCGGCTTGGTTTTCTCCCAGCGAGTATAAATGGGCATTAACAGGAAGAAACCAAAATAAATGGTGGTAAATAGTCGTGCAAAAATAGTGGCTGTCGGGGTCGCAGGTTGCGTGCCCAAATAGCCCAGCGCCAGGAAGCTGATTACAAACAGGCACAAGGCTTTTTTGTAAATGCCGCCGCGATAACGAATCGATTTGACCGGGCTGCGATCCAGCCACGGCAACAGGAATAATACGACTATCGCTCCGCCCATGCCGATAACCCCGGCAAATTTATCGGGAATCGCTCTTAAAATGGCATAGAAAGGGGTGAAATACCAGACCGGCGCTATATGCTCCGGGGTTTTCATCGGGTCGGCAGGGATGAAATTAGCGTGTTCAAGAAAATAACCGCCCATTTCCGGCATATAAAAAATAACCGTGGCGAAAAACAGTAAAAACACGCCTACACCGACCAAATCTTTGACCGTGTAATAAGGATGGAAAGGAATACCGTCCACCGGATGGCCCCATGGATCCTTGGAGTCCTTGATTTCAATGCCGTCAGGGTTGTTGGAACCCACTTCATGCAAGGCCACGATATGCAGGAACACCAGCATGACCAAAGCCAGCGGCACCGCAATAACATGAAAGGCGAAGAACCGGTTCAAGGTCGCATCGGAAACCACATAGTCGCCTCTGAGCCAGAGCGACAGGTCATCACCGATAACAGGAATGGCGCTGAACAGCGAGATAATAACCTGCGCTCCCCAGTAGGACATTTGGCCCCAAGGCAACAGATAGCCCATGAAGGCTTCGGCCATTAACGCAACAAACAACAGCATGCCGAAAATCCAGACCAGTTCGCGTGGGTGCTTGAAGGAACCGTAAAGCAAGCCTCTGAACATATGCAGGTACACAACGATGAAAAATGCCGACGAACCGGTTGAGTGCATATAGCGAATCAGCCAGCCCCAGTTGACATCGCGCATGATGTATTCTACGGAATCGAATGCCAGTTTGGCATCCGGCTTATAGTTCATCGTTAAAAATATACCGGTCAGGATCTGGTTAACCAATACCAGTAAAGCTAGTGAACCAAAGAAATACCAGAAATTGAAGTTTTTAGGCGCATAGTAATGCGTCATGTGTTCATTCCAGAGTTTGGTCAGCGGAAAACGCTCCAAAAACCAATCGTTACATTCAGTTATGCGGCTACGTTTCATGCGGCTTCCTCTGCAGATTCACCAATAATCAGTTGTGTATCGGTAATATAGCGGTAAGGGGGGATTTCCAGGTTAGTAGGCGCCGGTACACCGCGATAAACGCGACCGGCCAAGTCAAACCAGGAACCGTGGCATGGACAGAAAAATCCGCCTTTCCACTTATCGCCAAGATCACTAGGCGCTATTTCTGGACGGAACGTGGGAGAGCAGCCCAAGTGAGTACACAAGCCCACGGCAACAAAAATCTCCGGTTTAATCGAGCGTACCGGATTTTTACTGGATTCCGGCTGTATCGAGTCGTGAGAAAGAGGATCTCTCAGTTCATCGTCCAGCGTTTTTAGTGTCTGGAGAACCTCAGGGGTTCTGTTGAGTATCCAAACCGGTTTGCCTCGCCATGCGACCCTGATTAGTTGACCGGATTCCATTTTACTTAGGTCAACTTCAACAGGAGCGCCGGCTGCCATCGCCTTGGCGCTAGGTTGCATTTGAGCAAGAAAAGGAACAGCTAAGTATCCTGTGCCGACTGCGCCAACCACGGTCAAGGCCGAGGTTAAAAACTGGCGTTTGGACTGATCGACGCCTTTATTATTCATTATAGAACTCTCCTGATTAAGTCTGCGCTTCTTAAGAGCGCATTATTTTCTATCGCCAATATACCATTAGAACTTATAAGATTTGAAGTGCTTATGGCGCTGGTTTTGGTATTTGTTAGCCGTTAAAAATAGTCTGAAACAATGCGTAAAGCACAAGTCTATGATATTGCAATAGATTGTTTACTATAAGGCAACATTAACGCTACTAAACTTTTTGTATACAAATGATGTGTATTTGATGATTTGATAAGGCTGTATTCCTAATTATGAAGTGACTAGGCTTTTTGTTAATGCAGTTAGAAAGGCTGCATTTTCTTCCGGTGTACCTATGGTTACTCGCAGACAATCGGCTAGCAAGCCGCCTTGAGGGCTAAGGTTTTTAATTAAAACGCCTTGTTTTTTTATCGATGCGAAGATTTCATTTGCCCGGTTTTCCGGTGTCTTAAACAGAATAAAATTAGCAGCGCTGAGATAGGCGGTAATACCGTTTAACGTATTCAATTTATTAAAGACGAGCGAGCGTTCAGCGCAAATTTTTTGCGTTTGTTGATCAAATAATGCTTTGTGGGACAGGGCAAAGTCCGCGCTTATCTGGGTGAGGCTGTTGATGTTATAGGGAAGGCGGATTTTATGAAGTTGTTCAATGATGCCCGGCAAACCTGCAATGTAGCCGAGGCGTAAGCCCGCCAGTCCCAGTTTAGATACAGTACGCATGACCAACAGGTTGTCGTATTGTCCCAAGCTGTCGATAAAACTGGCGTCGGCAAAAGGTGCATACGCTTCATCAATGACTACCAAGCCCTTGGCGGTCTTTATGATTTCCCGAATCGACGCTTTTGAAAATAAATTTCCGGTAGGATTATTCGGATAGGCCAGAAAAATAACCGAAGGTTGATGCTTTTCCATCGCGTCCAGCATTGCCGGTAGGTCCAGCTCGAAACTGTCGGCAAGCAACGGAATGCCGTAGTAGCTCAGTCCCAGACAAAGACTCAGCTGTTTATACATCACAAAGCCCGGATCCGGCGCCAGCACGCAGGCATTGGCAGGCAGCGCCATTAACAGCAACTGGATGATTTCATCGGAACCATTGCCCAGCAGCACATCGAACCGGTCGGGGATTTGATTCAGGCGCTTGATGGTTGCAGTCAGTTGCCTGGCTTCAGGGTCGGGATAGCGGTTCAGCGGGCAGTTTTTCAACGTTTCCAACCAGCTTTTTTTGATATCTTCAGGCCAGCTGTAAGGGTTTTCCATTGCATCCAGCTTGATCAATCCAGTGGCATCTGCAACTTTATAAGCGGACATCGCCAGAACTTCTTTACGAAAAATGGACGAAATTAAATTGGATTGTGTCATGTTCAAATTTTAAGGCTGTAGTACGACTTCAGTCGCCCAAGGCATAAAGGGCGACCGGTAGCCCTACTTATTTAATTCTATATTCCGCAGATCGGGCATGGGCAGTCAGGCTTTCGCCTCGTGCCAATACAGATGCGGTTTTGCCCAAAGTATCGGCACCTGCGTCAGAACAGTTGATCAAACTGGAGCGTTTTTGGAAGTCATAAACACCCAATGGCGACGAAAACCGTGCGGTGCTGGAGGTCGGTAATACATGGTTGGGTCCGGCACAGTAATCGCCCAATGCTTCGGCAGTATAGCGGCCCATAAAAATAGCACCGGCGTGGCGGATGTGTTTGCACAAGGCTTCCGGGTCTTCAACGGAGAGTTCCAGATGCTCAGGCGCAATGGTGTTAGCTACATCGGCGGCTGCCTTTAAGTCATTGACCTTGATCAGTGCGCCACGCATAGTCAGCGATGTTTTGATGATCTCGGCTCGTTCCATTGTCGGTAATAATTTGTTGATGCTTTGCTCAACTGCATTCAGATAATCAGCATCAGTACTGATCAATATGGCCTGGGCATTTTCGTCGTGTTCGGCTTGCGAAAACATATCCATTGCAATCCAGTCCGGATTGGTTTTGCCGTCGCAGATAATCAGGATTTCCGAAGGTCCGGCGATCATATCGATGCCCACTTGCCCGAATACCAGTTTTTTTGCGGTAGCCACATAGATATTGCCGGGGCCTACAATCTTTGCCACAGCGGGAATGGTTTCCGTACCGTAAGCCAGTGCGGCAACGGCTTGCGCACCGCCCATCGTAAATACGCGGTCTGCACCGGCCAGATAGGCGGCGGCCAGAACCAGTTGATTGGTATCGCCGTGTGGTGCAGGCACGACCATGATCAATTCGCCGACGCCCGCCACTTTGGCCGGTATTGCATTCATCAACACCGAAGAAGGATAGGCGGCTTTACCGCCGGGCACATAAAGCCCTACGCGATCCAACGGTGTGATTTTTTGCCCGAGAACGGTGCCGTCAGCCTCGGTATATTGCCACGATTCGATTTTTTGGTGCTCGGCATAAGCGCGGATACGGTCTGCGGCAGTTTGCAAGGCCTGGGCTTGTTCAGCCGGTAAGCTGTTCCAGGCCGATTTGAGCACTTCCAGCGATAATTCCAGTTCAGAGGCTTGAACGATGTCGCGATGGTCGAAACGATTGGTGTATTCGATAACCGCTTTATCGCCGTTTTTGCGGACATCGGCAATGATAGCTAAAACTCGCTGATGAATTTCCAGGTCGTCGGTTTCATCAAAAGCCAGCAGATTTTGTAATTGCCGTTCAAAATCAGCGGATGAGGCGTCGAGTCGGGTGATATTTATATTGGACATAGGCAGATAACCGAAAATTTCAAATGATGCAATATACTCAATCCAATAGTGTAAATGGATTGATTAATTCACCACGAAGACACGAAGAGTACGAAGAGTACGAAGTCTTTTTTGGTTTTCTTCGTGTACTTCGTGTCTTCGTGGTGCAATGCTTTTAAATTGAGTCTATGACAGGCTAGCCTCTTTTCGCCAGCGTCTTCTCAAACTGGTCTAATAATGTCTGAATCGCCTGGTGTTTCATTTTCATTGCCGCCTTGTTGACGACCAACCTGGAGCTGATATTCATAATCAAATCGCGAGGTTCCAGGTCGTTGGCTTTCAGTGTATTGCCGGTATCGACAAGGTCGACAATACAATCGGAAAGACCGACCAAGGGAGCCAGTTCCATCGATCCGTACAATTTAATGATTTCAGCTTGTATGCCCAATCCGGCAAAGTAACGCTGGGTTATTTTAACGTATTTAGTCGCAACCCGAACCCGCCCGGAAATCGCGGGCGCATCTTTATGTGCGGCCGTCATTAACCGGCAGCAAGCGATATTCAAATCTAAAGGTTCATACAGACTTTCAGCGCCGTGCTCCAGCAAGATGTCTTTTCCAGCGATGCCCATGTCGGCAGCGCCATATTCGACAAATGTAGGGACATCGGTGGCGCGGATGATGACCAGCTGAACATCATCTCGAGTGGTGCGTAAAATCAGTTTGCGGCAGGTAAGTGGATCGTCAATCGGCGTGATGCCTGCCTCTGCCAATAACGGCAGGGCATCTTCATAAATTCGGCCTTTAGATACGGCAATCGTTAACATAGTCTTACCTTATCTTGGGACGCGGCGTATCGTCGCACCCAATTGAGAGAGTTTTTCTTCGATGTGGTCGTAACCGCGGTCGATATGGTAAATCCGATCAACCAAAGTATCCCCTTCGGCCACCAGCGCCGCTATCACCAGACTTGCCGAAGCTCTTAAATCAGTCGCCATGACCGGTGCGCCGGTCAGTTTTGTAACGCCGGTACAGATGGCGGTATTTGATTCCAGCTTAATGTCGGCGCCCATGCGCTGCAATTCCTGAACATGCATGAAGCGATTTTCGAAAACCGTTTCAGTGATAATGCCGACGCCGTCGGCGACGGTATTCATGGCGGTGAACTGCGCCTGCATATCGGTCGGAAAGGCCGGGTATGGCGAAGTACGAACCGAAACAGCCTTAGGCTTTTTGCCGTGCATATCCAGTTTGATCCAGTCTTCGCCGGTGGTGATTTCAGCGCCGGCTTCAACCAGTTTTGCCAGAACAGCGTCCAGAATATCGGGGCGGGTATTTTTCAGCCTGATACTTCCGCCGGTAATCGCGGCGGCAATCAGATAGGTGCCGGTTTCAATCCGGTCGGGAAGGATGTCATAGTGAATGCTTTCAACGCCCAGCTTTTCAACGCCTTCGATGACCAGTACATCGGTGCCTATACCGGTGATTTTTGCGCCCATTTTATTAAGAAAGTGGGCCAAATCGGTGACTTCAGGTTCCTTGGCTGCATTTTCAATGATCGTGGTTCCTTCGGCCAGGACGGCCGCCATTAACAAGTTCTCCGTACCGGTAACGGTGATCTGCTCCAGAACCAGTCGGCAACCTTTAAGCCGAGCCGCTTTGGCATGGATGAAACCGTTTTCGACGGTAATATCGGCGCCCATCTTCATTAGGCCGTTAAGGTGAATGTCAACCGGGCGAGAGCCGATAGCGCAGCCGCCGGGTAACGATACATGGGCTTCGCCGAAGCGGGCCACTAAAGGCCCTAGTACAAGTATCGACGCACGCATGGTTCTGACCAGCTCGTAAGGTGCAACAAAGCTGTTGATCGTGCTGGAATCGACTTCGATATTCATTTTCTCGTCGACGGTGAGATGAACACCCATGCGGCCCAGCAGTTCCATGGTTGTGGTAATGTCATGGAGATGCGGTATGTTGCCGACGCTAACCGGCGCTTCCGATAGCAATGTGGCGGCCAGAATCGGTAAAGCGGCATTTTTGGCGCCGGAAATACGCAGTTCTCCGGAGAGTCTCGCGCCGCCGGTAATAATTAGTTTATCCATAAGATTTTAAGGTCAAAGGTTAGGTCAAAGGTGCAAGGCTTAATGGTGAAAGACTAAAAATTAAATGCTTACGTATAATTTTTTCCTTTCATCTTAAACCTTCACTTAATCGGTTTTGATTGCAAAATGGCTCGATTGATCAAAGCCGCTGAGTTTGGCAAGATTGAGCAATTGTTCGGGAATATTTTTGAAATTTAATTGCGTCCTGTTGTGCCGGGCATATTTTATCCATTCAATCATCAGTGCGAGCCCCGCACTGTCGGTATTGGCAACACGACTTAGATCAACAGTGACTTCACTTGCCGCTCTTAAGAATGAAAATGATTTGAGGCTTTGTTTATCGATGGTTGCGAACGTTAAATCGCCATCAATAACAAAATGCCTGGGCCCTTGTTTAATAATATTTAGCCGACTCACTTTTTTTCTGCCGCAGATTTAAACAGGAACTGGCCAAGCGCCTTTTCCAGAATAATGGCGGATTGGGTGATTTCAATTTTTCCGCCGTCTTTTAAATACTCGTCCGAACCGCCCGCATCCAGGTTAACGTATTGTTCGCCTAGCAAGCCTGCGGTGAAAACGCTGGCGGTGGTATCGTCGGGAAGAGTGTTGTATTGCTTGTCGATGCTCAGTTTGACAACGGATTCATAGGTTTTAGGATCGAAACTGATAGCACTGACTTGGCCGATTTTAACGCCGGCCGATGAAACCGGGGATTTCACCTTCAATCCACCTGAATTCTCAAAGCGGGCAGTAATCGTATAACTGTCATGCTCGGTAAATGAGCTTAGATTACTCACTTGCAAAGCAAGAAAAAACAACCCGGCAATGCCTGATGCGACAAAAAGTCCGACAAATGTGTCCTGGGTATTGGTGTGTTGCATGTTAATTATCTCCAAACATGAGTGCGGTCAGAATAAAATCAAGACCTAAAATACTAAAAGCTGAATTGACTACAGTACGAGTGGTGGCCCGGCTGACCCCTTCCGAAGTCGGGATTGCGTCATAGCCTTCAAACAATGCTATCCACGAAGCGACAAAGCCGAACACGAGGCTTTTGATAACGCCGTTGATAATATCATCCTGAAAATCAAGTTTGGCCTGCATTTGCGACCAGTAAGCACCCTCGTCAACGCCTAACAAGCCGGAACCAACCATTTGTCCGCCGATAATGCCTACTGCACTGAACAGTGCGGTAAGTAAAGGCATCGATAATAATCCTGCCAAAAAGCGGGGAGAAATAATGCGTTTAATCGGGTCGACAGCCATCATTTCCATGCCCGACAACTGCTCTGTCGCTTTCATCAAGCCGATTTCCGCCGTTAACGCGGAACCGGCCCGGCCTGCAAATAAAAGCGCAGAAACGACGGGGCCGAGTTCCCTGACCAAAGAGGCCGCAACCATGACGCCCAGCGTTTCTTCTGCGCCAAAATCGGAGAGTATATAATAGCCTTGCAGGCCCAGCACCATGCCGACAAACAATCCGGAAATAGTGATAATCAGGAAAGACAGCACCCCGACCGAATACATCTGGTTAAGCAGCAGCCGAGGGCGGAGCAGCACACTGAGTATGCCGGAAATAATCTGTAATAGGAAAAACGTGCCTCGGCCAAGCTTGGTAAAACCGGTGCGGGTGTTTTTGCCCAATTGCTGTAGAAATTCAATCATATTAATAGTTGTTTTAAACAGTCAGTATTGTTTCGACAAGGTGAAAAGTTGTTCGTCTTTAACTTTAATAACGTTTTCCTGTTGATAATAAATCATCAACGTAATCTTTTGCCGGATAATGAAAATGCGCCGGGCCGTCAGCAGCGCCGGTCATAAACTGTTGCACCCAGTCGGATTCGGATTGTTCGATTTCCTTAGAGGTACCCTGACCGACCACTTTGCCTTCTGCAATGACATAAATATAATCCGCTATTGCTGCGGTTTCCTGAACATCATGAGAAACAATGATGCTGGTTAAGCCCAGGATAGTATTCAGAGACTTGATAAGGTGAACCAATGCCCCTTTGGAAATAGGGTCCTGACCGGTAAAAGGTTCATCATACATGATCATCATCGGATCCAGCGCAATCGCCCTGGCCAACGCAATACGCCGAGCCATGCCGCCCGAAAGTTCGTTAGGCATCAGGCTGCGCGCTCCTCTTAAACCTACCGCCTGCAATTTCATCAGCACCAGCGTACGGATCATCGATTCGGGCAGATGAGTATGTTCACGTAACGGAAACGCGACATTATCGAACACGCTCATATCCGTTAATAACGCGCCGCTTTGGAACAGCATGCCCATGCGTTTGCGCAGATTGTACAGTTCCGACCGGCGTAACTGGTGGACATTGCTACCATCGACGGTGATAGTGCCTTGTTCAGGAAACAGTTGGCCGCCAATCAGTTTTAACAGAGTCGTTTTGCCCGTGCCGCTTGGTCCCATGATGGCGGTTATTTTACCGCGCTCAAATTCCAGCGATATATCGTCAAAAATTTTCTTGTTGCCGCGAGAAAACGACAAGTTTTGAACAGAAACCAGGCTATTTTTCGGGGAGACGCTGTTGTCCATGCGTAGAGAGTTATATGGGGAATTAAACGGACTATTTTCTATGACTACTCCCTGTTAAGTCAATCTATTGTGCCGATTGTCCAGAGGCAATAATTATATTAAGGTTGAATTTAGTTGCGCCTTATGAGTATTCGAACGCTATATCTTTGAATATTGTCGATGAGTTGGGTGTGGTAATTTCCTTCGACGCCATTATCGGCATAGGGGAGGATGTAAATCTAAAACATTTCGTGTATCCTTTTTTAGTAACTGATGTTACGCAAACTACATGAGAATCCCGAAGATGAAGATATTCAAGATCACTACTGTGTGGCAGAAAATGTTCGACGTGGTATTGATCACGCCGAACCGGAAAGAACACTAAGCCAGGGTGAAGTAGAGCTGTAGTTCGGTCAATTGTTTACAAAGTAGATTGGTCGCCGTAAACAATAGAAAATTTGCATTCAATCGCAGATTGTATTGCCAAAGACTTTCGTATTAATGCTCAGTCAGTTGCAGCAAAAGTTTTGATGTTTTAGAAGTTTTGCTTCGCATCCTTTTGTCGCTGTTATCCACGGAAAAGATTGATTGATAATATCTTGAACCGTTTGAAATTATAAAATTGCAAAAGCATCGTGAAAAATCTTACCTCACACTATCTAGTCGGCATCGACCTTGGCACAACGCATACCGTTGTCGCTTATGCTAAAGCCGATGATATCAACCAGGAAATACAAATTTTCCAAATCGAGCAGTTGATAGCGCCCGGCCAGGTTGCTCCAAGGCCGTTGCTGCCATCTGTGCGTTATCACCCTGCAACCGGCGAATTGTCCGAAGCCGATCTGTCATTCCCTAGTGGAGCGCGGTCGGAAGAAGCCGCGGTCATTGGCGAGGCTGCGCGTCTTTTAGGCGCCAAAACCAAAGGGCGGTTTGTAACCAGCGCGAAAAGCTGGCTGTCGCACCCGTCGGTCGATCACGGTGCAGATATCCTGCCGTGGGGTAGTAGCGATGACATCAATAAAGTTTCGCCTATCGCGGCCAGCGCCAGTTACCTGTCGCACATTCGTACCGTCTGGGGACATCGATTTCCCGATGCTCCGTTGGAACAACAGGATATTGTGATTACCGTGCCTGCTTCGTTCGATGAAGCGGCAAGATCGCTGACGCTGGAGGCGGCCCGGCTTGCAGGGTTAGATAAGGTCAGGCTGCTGGAAGAGCCTCAAGCGGTTTGCTACGACTGGTTAAGACGTAATACCGGCAGTATTAATCAGGCACTGGCTAATGTGCATCTGCTGCTGGTTTGCGATGTCGGTGGCGGTACTACCGACTTAACGCTGATCAAAGTAGAGCAGGGCGAGCAGGAACCTAAATTAACCCGCATCGGCGTTGGTGATCATCTAATGCTGGGCGGAGATAATATCGACCTAGCCTTGGCGCATCTTGCCGAAAGCCGCTTGGGTAATGAGGGAAAACGCTTGTCGGCGGCGGATCTGTCGCAACTGATCGAACAATGCCGGATTGCCAAGGAGCGTCTATTGGCAGACGATGCGCCGGAGCAAATCAATGTCACCTTGTTGGGCGGCGGATCCAAGCTGATCGGCAGTTCCCGTTCTGTTGCATTGTCTAAAGATGAAGTCAGGGAAATTGCGCTGGATGGCTTTTTCCCATTGTCAGGACTTGATGAGTTGCCGGACAGGAAACGTAGCGGCGTGGTCGAGTTCGGCTTGCCGTATGCCGCAGAACCCGCGGTCAGCAAGCATATCGCGGCATTTTTAAAGCTGCACAATGCCGCATCCCGTGAAGCCTTCGCCGCGTATGCCAGCGGCAAGCCTGCGGCATACACACCATCCATGGCGATAAAGGGAGAGGGCTGCGTACCCGATGCATTGCTGCTGAACGGCGGCGTGTTCCGCAGCCAGCCGATTACCCAACGCATTGTCGATTTAATCCAGTCGTGGCGCTCCAGTCCGCCGGTGTTGCTGGAAAACAAGCATCCCGAACTGTCCGTGGCTTTCGGAGCGGTCAGCTATGCGATTGCGAGGCGGGATAAAAAACTTAAAATCGGCGGCGGCTCGGCGCGCAGTTATTTTCTGTTGGTCGATACCGACGATTCCAGCAAACAGCAAGGCCCTTCGGCTCTACTCAGGACAGGCATTTGTATCCTGCCCAAAGGCAGTGAAGAAGGCGATGAAGTCATCCTGAAAGACCGGCGTTTTGCGTTGCGTTTAGGCGTTCCGGTGCGTTTTCATCTGGTTTCATTGTCCGGTGACGGCGACTTCAAACCGGGCGATGTGACCGAAATTACCGACTTGTTTCATTCCCTGCCGCCGCTGGCCGTGGCGTTTGAAGGTGACGACAGCAAGCCGAATGCCGAAGTCGTCGTCGAGTTGGCGGTCACGCAAACCGAAGTCGGTACGCTTAAAATTCAATGTATTTCAGTTGCGGACAGCAGCCAACGATGGGATGTTGAGTTTCAAATCAGAAAAAAAACGGCTGGATTACAAACGGATGCCGCTTTGCCCGCTAATTTTAATCAGATCGCCGAACAGATACAGACCATTTTCGGCGCTAAATCCAGGCAGGTTGACCCCAAAGCGGTCAAAAACCTGCGTGCCGATCTGGAAAAGCTCATCGGTGTTGCGCGTACCGAATGGACGACGCCATTGCTAAGAGCCATGTTCGGCACTTTATTGGAAGGGTTGAAATACCAGCGCCGCTCCGAAAACCATGAACGCGTTTGGCTGAGCCTGGCCGGTTTTTGCTTGCGGCCCGGTTTCGGTTATCCGCTGGATGACTGGCGCGTCGAGCAATTATGGAAAAACTATCCGCAAGGCATCCAGTTTGTTAACGAAACCCAAAACTGGACAGAATGGTGGACATTATGGCGACGCATTGCTGGCGGTCTGGATACGGCGGCGCAGGAAAAGATTTTTGCCGATATTGCAAAATTCCTGAATCCGGCTGCGGCAAGACAACCCGGTGTTGCCAAGCAAATCAAAAATCGCGGTTACGACGATATGGTGCGGCTGGCAGCCGTTTTGGAACGTCTGCCGGTCGCCAAGAAAATACAACTGGGCGAATGGCTGCTTAAACGCCTGGAAAAAGCCGGCGAGCCCAGCCAGACTTGGTGGGCGGTCGGACGTATCGGGGCCAGGATGCCGTTTCACGGTAGCAGTCATAATGTTATTCCTGCCGATACCGTCAGTTTGTGGTTACAGCAAATTTTGGCGGTAGACTGGAAGAAAATTCCGCAGGCAGGCTTTGCCGCGACACTGATTACCCGGATGAGCGGCGACAGGGCACGGGATATTGATGAAGTAATGCGTCTGCAAGTCATTGAAAAATTAAAGCTGAGCAAAGCGCCCGCATCTTGGATCGACATGGTCGAGCAGGTGAAAGAGCTGGACGAAAAAGAAGAAAAACAAATTTTTGGCGAGGCATTGCCGCCGGGATTAAAACTCATCAATGAAGCGTAGCGCTTAAAGAAGGGAATAATGAAGTTAGTTAGTATCGTCCTTATCGCAGGCATCATTTTGCTGTATTTCATAGATTCGGCGTTTAAATTGAATACGTTTGATCCGGAAATGCTGATTCACAGCGGCCTGAGGTTTTTTATCGGCTTTTTGATTCTGGGAATCGGTGTTTTTTATGCGCATAAAATAAGGCTCAAATTTGCAATTTGTCTGGTGTTGGCGCTGGCTTTGGGCGATGACGTCTGGGATTACACCCGGCATGTGAATAGTTTTAACTTTGAAGTCTTTTTGCACAGTTTGTATATGTTGCTATGGGGTTCTTTGGTGGGGTATGTACTTATGAGGCAGTGGCTGGATAGGATCAGGCCGGAATAAGGCGATCCAAGTCTGCATTGATGACTGATGATTTTGATTTCATAAACGGTGTATCCGGGCGTATTTGTAATCTTACAAGTTGTAAATTTAAAAATCCTGCCGTCTATTTTTTCGATGCATTAGCCGCACGCGGCGTAGCGCGCCGTGCGCGCCAAAGAGATAGCAACGTTTTTCAAGCATCGGGAAAGGCGCACACGGCACGCTCTACAGTGGAGAGAACTTTGTTCCATTTTTATAACAGAAGAAGCATTGTTTTTAATCACGTTTTTTAGCTTAAATGCAGTGACGCAACGCGAGGGAACGAGCACGCTTTCTTATTTTTCGTGTCACCCATAACAATATTTTGAAAGAAAAATCATGACTGACACAGAAGTCCTTATCATCGGCGCAGGCGCGTCGGGCCTGATGTGCGCAATCGAGGCAGGCAAGCGCGGGCGTAAAGTACTGGTTCTGGATCACGCCAACAAAGCCGGGAAAAAAATCCTGATGTCCGGCGGCGGTCGCTGCAATTTCACCAATTATTCCATTGAGCCGAATAACTATATTTCGCGCAACCCGCATTTTTGCAAGTCGGCGCTGAGCCGCTACACCCAGTGGGATTTTCTGGCGTTAATCGGGCGGTACCAAATCCCTTTTCATGAACGGGAGCATGGCCAGTTGTTCTGCGATGAAAGTGCTAAAAATATTCTGGAGATGCTGTTAGCGGAGTGCGACAAGGCCGGTGTGGGTGTGCAGTTGAATACCAGTATCGATTCGGTTGAACGGCTGGCTGACCGGTTTCATCTTAAAACAAACAACGGCAATTTTACAGGTCAATCATTAGTCGTTGCGACAGGGGGCTTGTCGATACCCAAAATGGGTGCGACGCCTCTGGGCTATAGGATTGCCGGGCAATTCGGTATTAATGTATTGTCTACCCACGCGGGCCTGGTTCCGTTTACTTTGCAGCCGGAAGACAAAGAAAAATTCTCGGCGTTGTCGGGTATTGCGGTGCCTTGTGTTGTCAGCAATAACCGGCAGAGTTTTAGTGAAAATGTCTTATTTACTCATCGCGGCTTGAGCGGTCCGGCTATTTTGCAGATTTCATCCTACTGGCGTGCCGGAGAGGACATTACGATTAACTTGCTGCCGCAGGTAAATCTGGAAATAGAGTTAAAATCCAAGCGTCAGCAAAAACTCAAAAGCAAGTTAAAAACAATTCTGGAAGGCTATTTACCGAAGCGGCTGATCAGTGTTTTTCTGCCTGAGGATGTGCTGGATTTGTCGTTACAGGATTTGTCGGACAAACAGATACAGCGGGTTGCGGATAGGATTAACAGTTGGACGATCAAACCCAATGGCACTGAAGGTTATCGTACCGCTGAAGTGACTTCGGGCGGTGTTGACTGTGATGCGGTTTCTTCCAAAACCATGGAAAGCAAGCAGGTGCCGGGGCTTTATTTTATCGGTGAAGTGCTGGATGTTACCGGTTGGCTGGGCGGCTACAATTTTCAGTGGGCATGGTCGTCAGCCTGGTGCGCAGGACAATATTGTTGACTTAACGATTTTGCGTTGAGCACTGAATCTGCCTAACAGTGGAGGTACCAATTGACCGGTAGAATATGCCGAACATTCTCTACCGGTCAATTTGTCAATCAGGAGTCTTATGCGCCTGTCATCATTTATCTTTCGATCTGAACTTACTATAAAAGCCTTTCAGCTTTCCCGGTGCTTTTTCATCGGGCTGTTGGTCTGCACTGGGTTGATCTGTATTTTGCGGCAATATTTCATCCGGTGTTGTGTCTGTCCATTGTGGTTCTGTTTTAACCGGCGGTTGTTTTTTACCGAACAGGTTTTTGATTGTTCCAAGTGATTCTTTAGTGGGAGTCACCGGTTGCTGTTCGACATCCAATGATGCATACAGAGCTTCTTCATGTGTCGGTTGCTTTTTACCGAACAGGTTTTTGATTTTTCCGAGTGATCCTTTGGCTGGAGCAGCCGCTTGTTGTTCGATGTCGGACGATACCGATGGTGTTTTTCTAACGACCGGTTGCATGTCTTCGTCCAGCACCAGATCGCTCGACTCTTCCTCTTCGATAACTCTTACCGAATCAGCTGGCGTTTGTTCAAGCTGCCAAGTAGGCGCAGCTTGCGGCTCTTCAATAATTTGTTCGACTTGTTTATCCGGTGCAGGCTGGGCAATCGCAGTATCTTCAAACGATGGACTTTCCACTATTTGTATCGGTTGTTGCCAGTCGCTGGCAGCCCTGAATATTTCCGGTTTAGGTTCTATTTTGGGCTCTATAGGTTGTGTTACAGCAGGCTGGAAATTTTTCAGGGTGTCGGATAAAGCCTGCTGGCTATTGTTTTGCTGTTGCAGTATCGATTTTTGTTCTTCGAGAGCCTGTTCCAGTTTGGAAAGTTGGCTAGTGTGATTGTCTAGTGTCGATTGCAGCGCATTAAGCAGGGTTTCTTTTTCGGCCAATTTTGCGGTGGCTGCCTGACAGGTTTGCTGCAACTCGTTTTTTGCCTGTTGCTCGATACGCAGACGATCTATCAGTTGCATGACGACTTTATCATGTTGCTGCCACAGCGGGTCTGCCTTAACGTCTTCGCTTGCAAGTAACGGCCGTTCGCCAAGATCAAAACTTGTTGCCAATGTCTGGATAGTTCCGGCAACCTGCTGGTTACGTTGGTAAATCAGCTGTTCAAGCGCTAAAGCCCGTTGCTTTTCGGCTTGAACGACAGATTGGGCTTTTTCCATTTGTTCAATAGTTGACGCCAGTTCCGCTTGGCTGAGCTGTAGCTCTTGTTGCGTAGCGTTGATAGTTTTGAGTGCGGCTTTTTCACTGGCCGCTTTGCTTCTTTTTATCGCGCTAATCCTGATGCTGTAAAGTATTGCCGTCAGCAGCCACACAGCTGTCGCTAATGCCGCAGCGTACAACGGATTATTCAAGGTCAAAAGATACCATTCGGAAAGCATCGCTTTGATAAAGGGTAGGTATGTTTGCATAGATGTTCCTCAATAATAAGATTTCTACATATTGTACTCGGAGCACTGTTAGCGATGCGATATTTTTACCAGAGCGTTATTCGGCGATTGTTTTTGGACGTTGCGATATTGCCAAAAGGATTGCTGTAGGGCGCGCTGCGCGCGCCTTGGGAACTGGGTAAATAGAAGGGAAGATTGCACAATAGTCGATTCAGGTAAAGCAGACAGAATGATTTAGGATACAACATTCTGCAAACGCCTGTTATTGCCGGCTAGACTGTTCATTGCACATTTGCTTTGCTCAAATCAAAATCCGATGCCCAGCCGCCGCCCAATGCTTTGTAAAGTGCCGCCAGCGCGGTCGCGGTGGCAGTTTCACTTTGGGCCAGACGATCCTGGTCTTGCAGAAGACGCAATTCGGTATCCAGTACTGTCAGAAAGTCGGTTACGCCTTCTGTAAAGCGCACGTGCGCCAGTTCATACGCTCTTTCGCTGGCTTTGGCTGCCGAGGTCAGCAATTTTCTCCGGCTTCGTTCCCTGTTGTAATTGACCAGCGCATTTTCGGTTTCTTCCAAAGCGCTCAGCACGGTCTGCTCGTATTCAGCCAGACTGGCCTCGGCACGGGCATCAGAGGCTTTGATGCGGGCATACACGCGGCCTAAATCCAGGGCCGCCCAACTGATCCTTGGACCAACCGAGTAAGTATCCGAGCCAACTCCACCGACTCCCGACAGCGTAGTGGCTTCGAGAGATAAGGTGCCGACAAAAGTTACCCGGGGAAAAAGGTCGGCAGTGGCAACACCGATACGGGCGGTAGCCGCTGCCAGCACCCGTTCGGCGATGCGGATATCGGGGCGGCGGCGTAACAGTTCCGCGGGCCGACCGATGTTGATGGTCTCGGGGATTTTAGGCATCGGCGCCTGCTGCGACAACTTCTCTGTCAGGGCGCCGGGAAGCTGTCCGGTGAGCACGCTGAGCCGGTGCATAGCCTGGTGAATCGCATACTCTAAAGGCGGAATGAGCGCCCGGGTGGAATCGAGCTGAGCTGTTGCCCTCGAAGTATCGAGCTCTGTGCCGCGACCGCTTTCGAGCCTGACGCGGGTTATTTCCAGCGTTTGGGTCTGGTTCTTGGCATTTTTTTGCGCTGTTGCCAACTGGTTTTGCAGCCCTCGCAATTCGAAATAGTTTCTGGCTACTTCAGCGATCAGGCTGACGCCGAGATCCCGAAGGCTTGCTTCCTGCGCATCGACTTCGTCGCTGCTCGCTTCGACGTTACGGCGCACGCGGCCAAAGAAGTCGATTTCCCAAAAAGCATCGAAACCGGCATTATAGAGTTTCAGTTGACGCGGCGCGTAATTCAGGTTGTTTAAGGCGCCAAGACTGCGTTTCTGTTCTGTGTAATTGGCATGCGAAGTCACTGTAGGCGCCAGACTCAATCCCGCCTCCATGTAAAGAGCCCGTGCTTCGCGAAGATTAGCGCGAGCGGCCTGGAGATTGCGGTTGTGCTGGACAGTCCGGTCGACAAGCTCGGTTAGGTCCTTGTCTTCAAACAGATTCCACCATGCTAATTCGACATCCTGCGCAGAAAACTCCGGGTTGCCGGCATTGGAGAAGTCTTGTCCGGCATCGGTAGTCGGGGCCTTATAATCGGGACCTACTGCGCAGGCGCTCAGTGTTGCGGCGCAGAGTAAGGCCAGACTAAAAGTTCTGCTTCGATCAAGCATATTGCCAAGCTGTGTAACAGGGCTAAATTCTACGAAATGTATCTTTTTCATAGGTTATATTGTCGTTAAATGTGGAAGCAGTTGCCTGCCGGAGTGCAAGCAACTGCTTCCACTCCGGTTGCCTGCGCTGATTGATTCGTTAAGCATAATGCAGTATCAGTTTTCTTATAGCGCAGCTTTTTCATAAGTCGTGATCGGAATGAGTCTGTTGGGGCGGTTTATGTCTGGAAGACTGCCAGCGTTGCGCCAAAGCTTGCGCAATGACGTAAAACACCGGCGTTAACAGCAGACCGAATAAGGTCACGCCCAGCATGCCGCTAAACACCGCAGTGCCGAGCAACCGACGCGATTCTGCTCCCGCTCCTTGGGCGACCACCAGCGGAAATACGCCCATGATAAAAGCGAACGAAGTCATCAAAATGGGCCGCAATCTGATCCGCGCCGCTTCCACCGCCGCATCGAAACGGTTAAGCCCGCCTTCTTGGCGGCGCTTGGCGAATTCCACGATAAGAATCGCGTTCTTGCTGGCCAATCCCACCAGCACGATGAATCCGATCTGGGTGAAGATATTGTTATCCATGCCGCGTATCCACACGCCGGCCAACGAAGACAGAATGCACATCGGTACGATCAGGATCACTGCGAACGGTAACGACCAGCTTTCGTACTGGGCTGCCAGGGCCAAGAATACGAAGATTACGCTCAATGGAAAAACCAGCAGCGCGACATTTCCGGCCAATACTTGCTGCAAGCTGAGCTCGGTCCATTCGAAGTCGAATCCCGGCGGCAGTTCGGTAGCCATCAATTTGTTCATGATACTAATGGCCTGTCCGGAGCTGATCCCGGGTAAGGTGTTGCCGTTAATTTCCGCAGTCGGGTACATGTTGTAGCGGGTGACTTTGTCGGGGCCGGTGATTTCCTTGACCGACATCAGGGACCCGAGCGGCACCATGCCGCCTTGAAGATTACGCGTCTTTAACTCCGCGATGTCCGCCGGTTTCATACGAAACTCCGAATCGGCCTGCGCGACCACCTGGTAAGTCCTGCCGAAACTGTTGAAGTCATTGACATACAGCGAGCCCAGATAAATCTGCAAGGTGTCGAATATTTCTTTCAATGGGACATCCATCGACTTGGCCCGGGTGCGGTCCACGTCCAGGAAAAGCTGCGGCACTCCGGCCCGCAAGGTCGTAAACAACCCGGCCAGACCCGGCTGCTGATTGCCTTTGGCGATCAGGTCGTTGGTAGTGCTTTGCAACGCATCGATACCGGCATTGGAGCGATCCTGGATCTGCAGCTTGAAACCGCCCACCGAACTCATGCCCCGGATCGGAGGCGGCGCAAATACCGCAATGTAAGCATCATCGACTTGGGCAAGGCGCTGGCTGAGGCTTTTGACAACCGCATCGGCGTAAAGTTCAGGGTGACCGGCGCGTTGCTCGAAGCCGTCCAGCCGAGCAAACATCGTCGCGACGTTGGATTGGCTGGCGCCGCTCAAAATCGAAAATCCGGCATAGGCGTTCACATGCTTGACGCCTTTCGTTTCCATAATAATACGGGTGGCTTTTTGTACCACTTCCTGGGTGCGCGCCAGCGAGGCCGCATCGGGCAGCTGTGCATACATGATCAGGTAGCCTTGATCCTGCTGTGGAATGAAGCCGGTCGGCACTTTTTCGAAGGCCAGCAGGTTGAGCCCATTAAGCCCTACATAGAGCACCAGGACAACGGCTGTCATACGAATCAGCCTGCCGACCAAACGAGCGTAGCCGTCGCTGAACGAGTCGAAAAAACGGTTGAATCCGCCGAAAAACCAGCCGAACAGCCTATCGAACAAGCGGGTGAACCAGTCCTTGTCGCCATGCGCCCGATCCAGCAGCAGCGCGCATAAAGCAGGGCTCAGCGTCAGTGAGTTGAATGCCGATATGATGGTGGAAACCGCAATGGTCAGCGCAAACTGCTTGTAAAAAGCGCCTGAAACCCCGGTGATGAAAGCGGTGGGCACGAACACGGCGACCAAAACCAGCGCGGTAGCAATGATGGGGCCGACGACTTCGTCCATAGCTTTCCGGGTGGCATCCCTAGCCGATAAGCCTAAGGCGATGTGGCGTTCGACGTTTTCTACGACCACGATCGCGTCATCGACGACGATACCGATAGCCAACACCAAGCCGAATAACGATAAGGTATTAAGCGACAAGCCCAATGCCGACATCACCGCGAAAGTGCCGATCAAAGAAACCGGTACCGCAAGCAGCGGGATAACGGCGGCGCGCCAGTTTTGCAAAAATATCACCACCACGAGCACGACCAGCAGCATGGCTTCGAACAAGGTTTTGATTACCGCGTCGATAGACTGCTGGACAAATACTACAGTGTCGTAAACCATCAGGTAATCGAGACCTTCGGGGAAGCGCGGCTTGAGCTTTTCCATCGCATCGACCACCGCTTTTTTGGTGTCCAGCGCGTTGGAGCCGGGCAGTTGGAAAATCGCGAGACCGACGGTGGGTTCGCCGTCCAGAAATAGGCCGGAGTTATAGTCTTTTGCGCCCAGCTCGATGCGGGCCACGTCTTTGAGGCGGGTCACCTGACCGTCAGCACCTTTTCTAATAACGATTTCGGCGAACTGATCAGCTTCCAGCAGTCGGCCTGTCGTAGTGACCGTGTACTGAAAGTCGGTGTTTTCCTTAGTGGGTTGTTGGCCGACGACGCCCGCCGCAACCTGGATGTTCTGCTCTCTGATCGCATTGACCACGTCATTGGCGGTCAGGTTGCGGGCGGCAATCTTTTCCGGGTTCAGCCAGAGGCGCATACTATAGTCGCGAGCGCCGAAAACGATAATGTCGCCGACACCCGGCAATCGCGCCAGGGTATCCTTGAGTTGCAGCAGCGCGTAATTACTCAAATAGACGCTGTCGTAGCGCTTGTCCGGCGAGATCAGGTTGACCACCAGGCTCAAATCGGGGCTGCGCTTTTTGACGCTGATGCCTTGTCGACTTACTTCTTGGGGCAATCTGGGCTCGGCCAGGGCCACGCGGTTTTGCACCAGTACTTGGGCCTTGTCCAGATTGGTGCCCGGCTTGAAAGTGATGGTCAGCGCCATGCTGCCGCTGTTGGTAGACTGGGAAGACATATACAGCATATCCTCGACGCCGTTTACTTCCTGCTCGATAGGCGTCGCCACGGTTTCGGCTACTACCGCCGCATTAGCGCCGGGATAGGTTGCACTGACGACCACGGTAGGGGGCGCAATCTCGGGATATTGGGCGATCGGCAGACCGATTAGCGCAAGGCTACCGACCAGGATAATAACGATGGATAATACCGATGCGAAAATCGGGCGGTCGATGAAAAAGTGTGTGAATCGGTTCATGGCTTATTTGTCTCCATCGCGCCCGCGAGCGAGATGCGTTCCGAGGTCACCTTGATACCCGGCCTGAGTTTTTGGATACCTTCGATAACCACCCATTCTTCAGGCTTCAATCCTTGAGTGATCACGCGGGACTGACCGATATGAGCGCCGAGTTCCACCTTGCGGTATTCCACTTGGCTTTCCTGATTCACAACCCAGATAAACCGTTGCGCCTGATCGGTACCGATAGCTCGATCGGGAACCAGGATAGCCGGGTACGGAGCGCTCCCGCGCACCCGCATCCGCGCAAAAAAACCGGGGCTTAACAGTTGGTCCGGATTAGCGAATACGCCTCGCAACGTCAAGGTGCCGGTGGCTGCATCCTCACGCGGCGAGATATAGTCGAGGCGGCCTTGATGAGGAAAGCTAGCCTCATCAGCCACAGCCAGCTCTACCGGAGTCCGTTCATCGCCCAAGTTGCCGCGTCCTCCTTTTTGGGCCTGACGCCGATATTTCAACACCGAGCGTTCGTCCGCATCCACATAAACATAGACAGGATCGGTAGAGACGATAAAGGTCAACAAGGTTGCATCGGCTCCGCCACCGCTGACCACGTTACCGGCGGTGATTAATTCACGTCCGATCCGGCCGTCTATCGGGGCGCGGACCTTGGTAAACTCCAAGTTCAATTTTGCGGTGTAAACATTGGCTTGTGCAGACTGAACTGCCGCAACGGTTTCCCGAAGCCCCTTGCTACGGGCGTCGTGCTCCTCTTCGGAGATTGCTTTGGCGCTAAATAAACGCTCGGCTCGTGCCAGGTCGTTCTTTGCCAGTTCGTGCCGGGATTTGGCGCGTTCCAGTTCAGCTTCGGCGTAGTTCAGTTGGGCGGTAAATGGTCTCGGATCGATCAGGAACAGAAGGTCGCCTTTATGTACCCTGTCGCCGGCCGTGAAGTTCACTTTCTCCAGATAACCGCTGACCCGGGCGCGCACATCTACCGAATCGACGGCTTCGATACGGCCTGTATACTCATCCCATTCGGTCACTTCTTGCGACAGGGGCTGGGCGATTTTGACTTTGGGCAGTGGGCCCGGGCCCGGTTGAGTCCCTGAATTCTCAGGGTTTCCGCATCCGCTTATTGCCAGTAGTGTGATGACGGCTAACAGGCCGGATTGTCGGCGCTGCATTAATGTTCCGTTATTCGAAGGCGTTCTTTGCTGCCATGCTTTTTGAAAGACTTTAGAGATTGACTCTCTAATTATTGAATTTAAGCGATGGACGGCAACCGACATGAGAGTTTCTTTTTGCATCCTTTTTACACTCTGCTTATTAAGAATAAATGGTAAGATATATTATCATTAATTTAAGGTATGATCATAATAATTTGACCCCCATGAGTTTTGTGAGTAATTAGGTAATGATTAAATGTGGACGACCTCGGAAAGGAGAGGAGCTTTTAAGCCGTGATCGGTTATTGGATACTGCCTCCGACCTTTTCCTTGAATACGGTTATGGGAACCTCAGTCTGGAGACCATCGCTCGGGATGCGCGCGTGTCGATGCGGACTATCTATAGCCAGTTCGGCGGTAAGTCCGGATTATTCGGCGCGGTGATCAGACGTTGCAGTGATCAGTTTGTCTCCGATTTGTCGGAGGAGCAGGTTTTGGAGAGCTCTCCTGAAGACGCGCTGGTCTTTTTCGCCAAACAGTTTTTGCATCGCATCACACGGCCTGATGTAGTGCGCATGCGCGCGATACTGATTGGTGAGTCGCCACGCTTCCCCGATCTTGCGACTCAATTTTATGAACAAGGCCCGCAACGTACTCTGGATCATCTCGCCCAGTTTTTCGCCCGCCAGCAGAAGACCGGCTATTTTGCCGCAATGGATCCCCATTTTCTGGCCGACCTGTTCTTGAGCACGTTACGAAGTGAAAAGTTTCAAAAACTGCAACTCGGTTTAGCGCCAACGCCGGACGAAGCGGAAATCGATGTCTGGGTGCGTCAGGCGGTTGGCTTGTTTCTGCGCGGTAGCCTGAAACACGGGCAGGAAGGTCGTGATTGAACCGTCCGGCCGGGCTCATTAATCTGTCTGTAATATTAAAAAACACATGGGAGTTGCGGATTAAATCCAGTAGAAAATATTAAACGTCTTTAGTTTCGAGGAGCTGTCAGTAACTGACTTTCAAGCTCTTCGATAGGTAACGGCTTGCCAAATAAATAGCCTTGAAATACGGTGCAACCCAAGGATTTTAGCAGCTCATCCTGTTCGGTATCCTCAACGCCTTCGGCGATTACAGCGATCTGCATTAATTTACCCAAGGTAATCACGCTATGGATAATGTAAGCGTCATTGTTATTTCCCATGAGGTTTTCCATGAAACTTTTATCGATTTTGATCTGGTCGAAGGGCAGGTTTTTCAGGTAGCTGAGTGATGAATAACCGGTGCCGAAATCGTCCATCGCGAGAACAATGCCGATGGACTTGAGCTCAAGCATCTTTGCGATAGCGATATCTATTTCTTTCAATACCATGCTTTCGGTCAGTTCCAGTTTTAGCTGTTTAGGTTCGATGTCGTATCGCACCATGATCCCACGCACTTCATCGACGAAACCCGGTTGATAGAACTGCTTGGCGCTAACGTTCACTGCAATGCTCAGGTTGCGGGCTAAAGGCAGGCTTCTCCATACTTTGAGTTGGGCGCAGGCAGTTTCCAATACCCAGCGCCCGATGATCAGGATGATATCCGTCTCTTCGGCCAACGGAATAAACCGGGCAGGAGGAATCAAGCCCAGTTCGGGATGATTCCAGCGAATCAGCGCCTCCACGCCAATCATCTGTTTCTTGTCATCAACTTGCGGCTGGTAGAAAAGTTTTAGTTGATTATTGTTGATTGCCTGCCGTAAGGCAGATTCGAATTTGGCTCGGTGCTCCAATTCCTGCTGCATCGCAGGATCGAAAAACCGGTAGGTATTTTTGCCGCTTTTTTTGGCCGCATACATCGCAGTATCCGCCTGCGCCAATACACTATTGGCTGTCGTGCCGGAATCGCAAAACAGTACTATGCCCATGCTGCTGGAGCAGTTATGTACGACACTACTTAAAATATAAGGTTCCGCCAATGCCGAAACAATCTTTTCCGCCACCGTTTTTACCTGGAAAGCGGCACTGTCGGATGTTGTGCCTAGTTCTCCCAGCAGCACGATAAATTCATCTCCGCCCAGTCGAGCCACGGTATCTGTTTCCCGTACGCAGGCTTTCAATCTGTGTGCGACTTCGACCAGTAGCTCATCGCCGACTCCATGTCCCTGAGTATCATTTAGCAGCTTGAAATTATCCAGATCGAGAAACAGCAACGCACCATAGTATCCGGTGCGTGCCTGAATGGCGATAGCATGCTCCACACGTTCAGTCAGCAGACGCCGGTTCGCTAACTCCGTCAAGGTATCGTAGAAAGCCAGACTTCTGATTTTTTCTTCGGACGTTTTGCGTTCAGTGATGTCGGTAAAATTACCGACATAATGAGTAATACGTTCTGCATTATCCGTGACAGCCGTTATAGCCAGCCATTTTGGGTAGATATGGCCATCCTTATGGCGATCCCATATTTCGCCTTCCCATTGACCATCGCTCTGTAAGGCGCAATGCATGGTGCGATAAAACTCCTGGTTATGGCGCCCTGATTTAAGGATAGAAGGTTTATGGCCGATGGCTTCTTCCGGCATGTAGCCGGTAATCTGGGTAAATGCCCGGTTAACGCGTACGATAATCTCGTCGGCATCGGTAATAATAATGCCTTCCTGGGTCTCGAAAGCGGTAGCGGCAATACGCAGTTCCTGTTTGGCTCGGATGCGTTCGGTAATGTCCTTAAAGAAGGCGACAAAATAGCCGCCGTCTTCGTCAATGAAAGACGCATTGACTTCAACATCCCATACACTCCCATCCTTGCGACGGTGCCGGGTTTCAAACGTATCCGTCTCATGCAACATGATATTACGGATATGTTCAGCCGTTTTTTCCGGTGCTTCCTGCGCCTCCAGATCGGTAATCCGCATTCCGACCAATTCCGTCTCCGAATATCCGGAAAGACGGGCGTAGGCAGGGTTGACTTCCAACAGGCGACCCTCTTTGTCCACTTGCCAGAAACCCTCGTTGGTGCTTCGAATGACCGAATAGTATTTTCTATGGTGCTCGTAGAGTCCGGAGGTGCGTTCGACAATCTTTTGCTCCAGCTCGTATTCGGACGTTTTTAACCGGCTGAGAGTGTTATTCACCTGTTCGACCATACTATTGAACAGTTGCGACAGCTCGGCGGTTTCGCGATAACCGTGCGAGGAAATTTGTTGCGTGAAGTCTCCCCGGGACAAGGACTGTGTCATGTCAGTCAGCGTAATAATAGGTTTGGATAAACGCTTTCCGATCATCGCAGCGATTAACCAGGCTGAACAAGTAAAAATAAAGGCCGTTCTGCCCAGGTCTATAATCAATCGCGTCAATGGCGCAAAGGCTTCGGCCTGATCGATATGCGCCATAATGCAACCGCCGCCGATTTCCGGTACGAACCGAAAGCCATAGATGATAGGAACACCGTGATAATCAAGATCGAGAGTTTCGCCGCTTTCATGGCGTAAACAGTGTTGCATCGGTATGGCTGAAATGGGTTTGATAGTTCCTTGTTCCGAGGGATAGCGCGGCTTGGTAATGAAATATCCACGGTTATCGGCCAGAAAGCTTTCTCCCGATTGCCCCAGAACCGAAGAACCAACGAATATTTCTTGCAGTGCCTGTTCGGCCGAATAAGTCGTCATTAGATTAAAACCGGACGTTGAATCGGCAGCAATCAGTGATAACAACGAAATGCCGTTTACCGTAGAGATTGTTGCAATCTGCCCTGGCAGGAAAGGTGTGTCTAACTTGTCGAACGCTATCGCTTCGCTGCCCAAGGTAAGGTCGCCCTCAATTCCTGAATGAAAAGTAAAGCCGATAATATGATTGATAGAGACAAACTGCTCCAGCGTGGCGCGGACGCAGCTGTTAATACCGCCATCGCTGCGGTGACAGAGGGCGATCAATCTGTCCAGTAAAGCTTTGCCGTGCTCGTTGTTTCTGTGCAACTGCACACGCAGTTCTTCATGGCGTGCGTCAGCAATATGGCCTACGTCTTTGATGCGATTTTCTCTGATATCGTCGTACACAAACCAATAAGCGGCTGCGCCTATCAACCCGGTGGGCAGTAAAAGGCACAATAACAGCGTTACCGTTAAATGTGTTTTTATCGATCTCATTCCCATGGTTTGCTTATTTACGTACTTTTAAAAACATAAACAAAATCCCTCGTTCACTTATTACGATTTGTACAATTTTAAGTGTACACCCCGGGAACGGGTTATAGGTATAGTTTCTATCGATCCAGACAGGAACTAAGGAAACATAAAATGGGTAGGAAAATCGCTCAAGGAGTCTATAAAAGGCTTATTCCCTTGATAATAATCAGGTGAAGTCTGAATCAAACAATTTCAAAAGAGAAAATCACTGTAATCAATGTCATTGAGAACAATCCCAGCAAAAAGAGCATTTCCGCCCAACGCTCCAAACGTTCAGTGCATTGCTCTAAACGAATCGATGAAAAGGAAAGTAAGGCACTCACCATAAACAATAAGCTATCTATAGCCAGGGCTTTGTCGATCAGGTAGTTAGCCAGCCCAGGGGGCATGCTTTTAACAATACTGATGACCATGATGCAGACGCCCACCATCGTTGCGGAATTCGGCAAGATATGATGAGAAAGGTCGCTGGAATTACGATCTTTCATAGCGTTTTTGTATTAATCGATTAATCACAAGTGTTTGCTTATCCGAGCCCAATCCGGTTTTTCGTCATAATAAAATCGGTATGGGAAACATGCAAAAGATCGGCAATTTTTCGTACCAGATATTCTTCGTTCATATCCAATACGCCATCAATAAAAGCGATTTTCCATAGCGATTCGATGAGTCGGACTTTTTGGTCCGGGCTGTATTCCTTATTGATTAAGGACGTAAATTGAAAGTAATCGGTTGCCTGTTTTCTTTGTTGTTCGGCCAATTCTATTAAAGCAGCCGCTTGCTCGGCAGCTAAAGAAAAATTTTGTTGAACCAGCGATAAAATAAGTTCTTGTTCCGTTATCTCGACTTTGTCGTCCATATGCATCATTTCGAGGAACAAGACAACAGTCGCAAGTTGCAACTGTTGTTCTGAAAGCTCTTCCGATGCTGAAAGCGCAAGATGTCGGTCAAAAAAAAGTTTGATCAGGTTAAGCATTTTTTAAAGGATTCCATCTATTTCGCCGGGCTCATCGCATCAAGATTGCTTTGTGCCGCAGAATGCCCCTGATCTGCGGCTTGCTGATATAACTCAAGAGCCTTGGCTTCGTCTTTGGGTACGCCCAAGCCATTCTCATAAATATAAGCGAGGTTATATTGCGCATCAGGATCTCCCGATTTCGCTTCTCTTCGCCATTGGGAAATCTTATCTTCTGTCACAGTTGCGACAGGGGGCACGACTTTTTTTGTTTGGGTACTATTATCGGCTGCATTTTCAGTACAAGCTCCGAGTGATATCGCAGTTGCTATAACGATGGCAATGGGAATGAGGTTTACTGATTTATGAAGTAATGTCATTGTATTAGTCCGGTTAAAAAATAAAAAAGCAGCGTAAGCGCCGGTAATTTATTGTTTAGTATGAGTTAATTTGCATTGTAAATTTAGCGCTATTATCTCTTCTGTCCCTATTGGCGAGAATAGGTATTTTTGCCTATACCGCCAAAAGTACAATAGTTTCAGTTAACCATCACCATGCGTAGATCAGGCTGCCGAGCTTACTGGTTAAGTTTAACAACTACCTCTGACTATTACAGAATCAGGAAAATAAGATTACCAACACCGGGTCTGATATAGCCAACTAAGTCCAGTCGTCATCTCCATCACCATCACTGGCTACGTCATCATCCCAGGAAGACGCATCTGCGATACCAAAATCAGTACCGCCCATATCGTCATCTGCACTGATGTTGCTGGATGATGTCCATGGCGAGCTATCATGATGCGGCGGTTCGGGGACAACAACGTCGTTATTTTTGTCGCCATCGATAAAGTGGTGCATCAACGCTTCGCCGGCCACGACACCGGCACCCAAGGCCGCGCCCGTTGCCAAGTTTCCGATAATGCCGGGGCCCATTCCGCCGGCAGCAGGCTGAGCCATTACCGAGCCGTTTCCATTTACACCGGCAGGTGTGATATTTGATCCCGGGCCATTGCCTGCATAGTTATTGGCAGGAATTATCTTGGAATTTCTCCGGCTCATAAATCCAATTAAAAATACGATTAAACCAATACCCAAGATTAAAAGAACCGCCGGCATCCAGTCTTTGACGGTAGACGGAATGCTTTGACTACCGATATTCGGCTGTACTATTCCGTTTGACACGGAAGCAATGCGACTCTTAAGACTGCTCACTGCTTCCGGTTTGGCAAAGGGGAGGCCAGGCTGTAAACGTTCGGCAGTATTCAGTTCAACACCGGCGCTGCTGAACAGGCCTTGTTTGGCAAGTAATTCAGCTTCCACAAAGTGCGCCTTGGCACTATTGGGATGATCGTGCAGCACCTTATCCATCATGGCTTGCGCTTCCTTAAACTTCCCGGCTTCGGCCGCCAGATAGACCTGATGCATTGAGGGTTCGTCTTCGGCAAAAGCAGGTACTGTTAAAAACAGCAGTGCGAGGGCGATAATGCAATGTTTTAACATTGTTCAACTCCTAATTTTAAATGTGTGGTTTATGAATTGGGTGCGGCAATAAAAATAATGCCGCTAGCTTATATTTAAAATATTAATCCTTCAGCATTGGGCATTTAAGGCAAAGCCGAAAGCGAAAAGTATTTTTGTAAATCCTTCAAACGGGGCTGATCCAGAAAAACATCATCCGGATAATAACCGATATGTCGAACCCCCAGTTTTTTCAATATTTTCAGCTGTTCAATAAAAAACGGCGAAGGCGTTTTCTCCTGAGTCTTCCAATTGACTGTTTGTAATTCAAATATGGATTTCTTCAGCCCTTCGGGATAACGAGCCGCCGCCGTGACTAATCCTGTTAACGGTTGGCCGGATTTTTTTACCTCCTCGATAAAAGGTATGGCTTCAATAGCCACATAATTGTAATGTGCCGAAAAGGATTTAAACGATTGGGCATATTGTTCTTCACTATCCGGTTTTAACAACGGTAAGGCGTAGAGCTTACGCGCCGTTTTTATACCGGGACGATTATCTCGTACCCTGTTAGCCAGCTCATCGGTAAATTGGCTAATCAGCTCGGTTTTATGTTGAGCCCATGCCAGACTCATTTTGGGGCTTACATGTAATTTTTCAAATTGATCGGGTAATCCCCATACATTTCGTCCAAAAGCTAACGCTGCTGGCGATACATCTTCATGATCGGATAACATGCCGTCGTCATGAAATAAAATTCCGTCAACATTACAGTACCGGCCCAAGTCTTCATAAATATCAATTATATAACGCCGTGCTTCAGGCTGGAAAACCGAAAGCCGCGTGTAAATATGATTGGACTTTTGAGCTTTACCGTCCCGCCATTCCTGCACATACCATGAATCCGGCAGTTTGTTCTGAAAAGCAAAAACCGGCAGCCATGCATACACATTAACGCCGGCACGCGTTTTCAGCTGCCAGGCGACATGGCTGAGCAAATCCTGTTTAACCGGTAAATGCCGGTTAGGAAAATACAAGGCATCGGCATTGCCGTCATCGTCGGTATCGGAGTAGGCTTGAAGAAAGACGCTAGTAATGTGCGAGTTTGCGATGCGTTGAACCTCGGCGTCTATATTGCGTTCAGTCTGTTTTGGATCTTTATCATAGAGAAATCCCATATCCAAACGCGCTATCCGTAGCGATCTGTCGGTGCGCAATTTACTGACAATTTCCGCAAATTGGCGGACATCAGGATTATCAGTCATGATTAAACGGCGCAATACATCGATATTGGCCACCGTATTAAAACCGTCGATCAAGCCCATGGTCATAGGCATTCCGGCCTCGCGCGATGCTTCGAGAGCAATATTGTTGTATTCCCCATACGGCCAAACCATGACTCTGGGCCACACGCCCGCATGTTGAAAAATGAAGTCGGCGCTTTTTCTTAGGGCCAGATGGATACGCTCCCGATACTGACTATCGGTTTCATAATGACCCGTTGTAAAGTCATATAAACGGGTGACCGTCGCGGCTTGGTTATCGCCTTGCGGATTGGCAACGGCACTTTTGTGCAGGTCATAAGTATGTGAAGCCATTTCTACCAGGCCGGACTTCACCATTTCTCTGACTTGATCCCAAGTGAGCAATTGCTTACCGGCTTCGTCAGGGATATCGATGCCTTCTATCCAAGTACCTATCAAAGCAATAGTGGCCGGGTAATGATATTTCTTTAATATTGGAAAGACTCTGGTGTAAAAACTCTGATAACCGTCATCAAAGGTTAACAGCACCGATTTATCAGCTATCGAATTCTTACCTGCCGCCGCATCAAGTATGTTTTGCATACTGACTATTTTATAGCCGTTTTTTTTCAGCCAAGCCAAGTGTTCTTCAAAATGATCGACACTGACATCCATCGAGTTTAAAGACGATTTTGCGCTACCTGCCGTTACAATATCGTGGTAGTTGAGCACCAAAAAGTGATGTTCTTCGGCGTAAGCCGCTTCGGTAATAGAGATCAGGAAAGCCAATATAAACAGTTTATTAAGCCACTGAGCCACGATAACGATCTTTGACGGAAACATAATACCCAATTTTCATGTTATGAAGCTCGCGAAGTCTATTTTATAGACGAGGCTTCGATTTCCAACCCTATGCCCAACTGAGCGAAGAATCAGCCTGGCTAAAACGAGTTGTTTTGATTCATCTGTTGTACCTGTATAACAGGCGGACAAAGAAAAATCTAAAGCCAATACGCTACTTAATAAATATCTAAAGCAATTTATAAGCCATTAATAGCATAACTAGGCTATTCAAATGATAAGAAACGCCGGTTTGTCCTAAATGGATGAAATCAACCGGTCATAATCGATTTTCCGGTGCAAATCAACCGGTAGTCAATAGGCGCAGTTCCAGGCTTTACGATTAATGATTCAACCAGAGAGTATTACCTTAAAGTCGGGCTGATAGCTACAATAATGACAAACACCATGGAGTCACATAAAGGTTTAATCATGAACAATACCGTAAAAAAAGAAAGCTCTGAAGTTCGTAGCGCATTTTGGAATATCCCTGCCGAACAGCAACTCAAACAGCTGAATACGACAGTTCAAGGATTAAGTAATGAAGAAGCCGGGCAACGCATTAAGCGTTACGGCGCCAATCGGCTGAATAACAAAAAACAGACCGGAAACTTACGACTGTTTTTGGCCCAGTTTAAAAGTTCCATTATTCTGATACTGCTTTTTGCTACCGGTCTGTCGTTCTATTTACATGACCGGCTCGACGCGGCAATCATTTTAACGATTGTTTTGATTAGCGGTTTGTTAGGATTCTGGCAGGAAAAAGGGGCGGCCAGCGCGATAGAAAAGTTGCTTGAGATCGTGCAAATCAAGGTTAACGTAATCCGTGACGGTGTAACCTCGGAGATTGCCGCCGAAAACCTGATTCCCGGCGATATTATTTTACTCAAGGCGGGAGATGTTATTCCTGGAGATTGTCTGATTCTGAAATCCGACAACCTGTTTATTGATGAAGCCATATTGACCGGAGAGAGTTATCCGGTCGAAAAACTACCCGGCGTGTTGCCGGCAGATACCGCATTAGCTCAGCGTACCAACGCCTTATGGATGGGAACGCATGTACAGAGCGGCGCTGCAACAGCGCTGGTGATTGCGACAGGGCAGACCACGGAATTCGGTAAACTTTCCCTGCGCATTAAGTTAAAGGCGCCTGAAACCGAGTTCGAGCGCGGCATCAGGCGTTTTGGCTATCTGTTGATGGAAATCACGCTGATACTGGTCATGCTGATTTTTGCAGTCAATGTCTATCTTGAAAAAGCGGTACTGGATTCGTTTTTGTTTGCACTGGCGCTTGCGGTAGGCTTAACGCCGCAATTACTACCCGCAATTATCAGCATCAATCTGGCTCACGGCGCCAAACGCATGGCTGAAAAGAAAGTCATCGTCAAAAAACTGGCTTCAATCGAGAATTTCGGCAGTATGAACGTGCTTTGTTCGGATAAAACCGGCACCTTGACCGAAGGCACCGTCCATTTGCGTAGCGCCTTTGATTTATCCGGCAACGCCAGCGATAAAGTCGCATTTTATGGTTACCTTAATTCTGTTTATGAAACCGGCTTCAGTAATCCGATCGACGAAGCGATCAGGCAGTTTCGGCAGTTCGATCTGAAAGACTGCGAAAAACTGGATGAAATTCCTTATGATTTTTACCGTAAGCGTCTAAGCCTGTTAGTTTCCAAACAAGGCGAAAACATATTAGTCACCAAAGGCGCGCTGACCAATATACTGGCCGCCTGTTCGGAAGCTGAAAATGCCGACGGCACTTTGATGCCCATAGAATCGGCGAGCGTGCAAATCCAGCAGCGTTATGAAGATTTCAGCCGACAGGGATTTCGTACTTTGGGACTGGCCTATAAGCCGATGGATGCCAAGTCACGGATTGATAAGACCGATGAGACCGGCATGCGCTTTTTAGGTTTTTTGTTATTTTTCGATCCCCCCAAAGCAGACTGTGCCGATACGATCAAGCAATTACGTGAGCTGGGCGTGACGCTAAAAATTATTACCGGCGATAACCGTTTGGTAGCGGCCACCGTCAGCAAACAACTGGGGCTTACAGAACGCGAAATTCTTACCGGCCCGGAAATTCAGAAAATGAGCGATCCGGCATTAATCAATAAAGTGGTGGATGTCGATTTATTCGCCGAAATCGAACCCAACCAGAAAGAACGCATTATCATTGCGCTGAAAAAAGCCGGTTTTGTCGTCGGTTACATGGGTGACGGTATTAATGATGTGTCCGCGCTGCATGCTGCCGATGTCGGCATTTCCGTCGATAGCGCGGCTGATATCGCCAAAGAGACGGCCGAAATTGTGTTATTGGAAAAAGATTTGGCCGTGCTGGTGCATGGCGTTCGTGAAGGACGTATCACCTTCGCCAACACGCTGAAATACGTGTTCATGGCAACCAGCTCCAACTTCGGCAACATGTTCAGCATGGCCGGCGCATCGCTATTCCTGCCTTTTTTGCCGTTATTACCCAAGCAAATTTTGTTGACCAACTTACTAACCGATTTTCCGGAAATGACCATCGCTTCCGATAATGTCGATGCTGAAATGGTCTCGCAGCCCAGACGCTGGGATATTAAATTCATCCGTAAATTCATGATCACCTTCGGCTTCGTCAGTTCTGTATTCGATTTTATGACGTTCGGCCTATTATTGCTGTTGGATGTCTCTACAGAACAATTCCGCACCGCCTGGTTTTTGGAATCTGTGGTTTCAGCCGCACTGATCGTGTTTGTGGTGCGTAGCAGCAAGCCGTTTTTTTCCAGTCGGCCCGGCAAATATCTGGTCGTCGCAACGTTGACTATCGTTGCCGTTACGGTCGCGTTACCTTATACGCCGATTGCTCCGTTAATCGGTTTTGAGCCGCTGCCTATCCGCTTGCTCGGCTTGCTTGGCGTTATCGTCATGCTCTATATCTCAACGGCTGAAATAGCAAAACACATTTTTTATCGTCTGGTAAAAATGTAAATAGATAGATTTAATTCACCACGAAGGCACGAAGTACACGAAGTTTTTACTCCGCTTTTCTTCGTGTACTTCGTGCCTTCGTGGTGTAATGCTTTTTTCATTCCTGAGGCGCATTAATCATGACCAAAAAACACGATAAACAAATGACCGGCAAAAAAGATTACAAACAGACCTTGAATCAGTTGCAAATCGAATTGGTTAAACTGCAAAATCATCTTATCAAGCATGACGATAAGATTCTGATCATCTTTGAAGGACGCGACGCCGCTGGAAAAGACGGGACCATAAAACGTATTACTCAGCATCTAAGTCCTCGCGAAACGCGCACGGTAGCGCTCGGAAAACCTTCCGACCGGGATGCCGGCAGTTGGTATTTTCAACGTTACGTCGCGCATCTTCCCGCCGCCCAGGAAATGGTGTTATTCAACCGCAGTTGGTATAACCGCGCAGGGGTCGAACATGTGATGGGTTTTTGTAGTGATGAACAATATCATGAGTTTCTCGAAACCGTGCCCGGCTTTGAGCAGATGTTGGTTCGATCCGGGATCAAGTTGCTGAAGTATTATCTGGATATTAGTCAGGATGAACAAAAGAAACGCCTGAAAGACAGGGAGACGGATCCGCTTAAGCAATGGAAAAGCAGTCCGATTGATAAAGCGGCGCATAAGCATTGGAATGAATACAGTTTGGCCCGTAACATCATGCTTGCCGGAACGCATCATTTTACCGCGCCCTGGACTGTGGTCAGGGCTGACGACAAACAATCCGCCCGCATCAATGTGATTAAAGATATGTTATTTCGTCTTGATTATAAGGGTAAGAATGAAGGGCTGGTACTTCCCGATACGGATATTGTTTTCAATTATGAAGAAAGTTATCTGCACAACGGCATGATAGCGCCGTAGTTATTTAATCTTTATATCCCAGTTGCTTTACCGCATTTCCCGCAAGTTTTGCGACATAAATCAACACGGCCACGGAAATAACCAAACCAACCGTCAGTAGCGGGTATGAAACCGTACTCTGCGGCGAAGCGTCGCTGATTAACCCGGACAGATGCTTGGCGCTATAGCCGAAATAAACCAGGCTGATGTTGTAAATTAAAATACCGCTGGTAGCTGCTAAATAAGGGCGGAACCTGACTTGAGTCACCGAAAAGGCATAACTGAGCATTGCAAACGGCAAAGGTGTCAGACGGAGTAAAAACATCAGCTTGAATTCATTGTCATTGATTATCTCGTTGAGTTTGGAAAAACGCTGATGTTTAGCAAGATGCGAAATGACTCTGTCACGTAATAAATGCCGACCCAGAAAAAAAATAAATGCCGATGCCAGATAGGTTGCCAAGATGATGTAAAACACTCCGGCGCCGATCGGGAATAATATCCCCGCAGCAAAACAGAGTGCGTCGGCTGATATAAAAAAAGGTGTCAGTACAACAAATAACAAAATAAAACCCAGTGGCGCAAAAGCGCCCATATTCTGAATCCGGACTTCCAGGCCGGGAAGATAAAGTTTCAGCCCATGCCCGATAAGCAGCACCAGTCCAACAAGCATTAAAGCTATGGCTAATTTATTGATAAGGGGCATGTCTTGCAAATGCATGTTTTATTTACTCCCTGAAGGAATTAGTAAATTATTCGGTATGATTATTGTTAGCTTATAACATGGGATTGAGTTCGAGGGGACTACTTTAGCAATTACTGCTGGGCAGGAAGTGAGGAAAGTTCGAGGATACAGCAGCGTTTCAATAATGATAATGAAGATCACATTCTCCAAAGAGCCGGTTGCTGAGTGGAATGTCGCCTACTGCGTTCTGAATAACATCGACATCGCAGTCGACATTAACCGGCGTTTTTTTGAGCGCGAACGCTTGGGCTTCGTTGTTATTGTGTGCCGACATGTCCGAGCTACTTAACGTGTTCATCTTTTCATCCGCAAGCCATTTATCCGGTAATGTCAGTATCAAATCAGAAGGTGGATCAGATTGATCAAATGCTTTTTGACTATCTGCATACGCAGGCATCGAGCAACATAGAACAAATCCGGTAACTCGTAATAACATCTTCAAGAAAATAACCGCTTTCATGATTTTTCTCCCATTTAATCTTGGTAATAAAAGATTAGACAATCTGTCGAAAAAATCAATAAAAGTGTAAATCAGTATTCAATATCAATGTTTACGAGATATTAAACCGCGGTTTTACCCGCCTAACGCTGTAATAAAAAAACCGGTCAATTTTCTGTCTTTCGTGTATCAGTCTATTGGAAGGTTTAGGTTTTAAGATCATTTTCCACAGCAATGCTTAATGCGTCATCCACATTTTCCAACCAGATAAACCGGAGCTGATTTCTTACCGCTTCGGGTATTTCTTCAAAATCTTTTTTGTTCAGTGCCGGAAGCATAACTGTTTTTAGCCCCGCTCTGGCCGCAGCGATGACTTTCTCTTTAATGCCGCCGACCGGTAATACCAGTCCGCGCAGGCTGATTTCTCCGGTCATTGCCACATTGCTGTGTACGGTGCGCTCGGAAAATGCGGAAAATAATGCAATAAACATTGCAACGCCCGCGCTGGGGCCGTCTTTAGGAATGGCACCCGCCGGTACATGAACATGAATGTCGTTCTTTTTGAATATTTCCGGGCTTAAATTCAATTCATTGGCGCGCGATTTCACCAGGCTTAATGCAGCCTGGGCGCTTTCTTTCATGACCTCGCCCAACTGTCCGGTAAGGATAAGCTTGCCGTCACCGGGCAGACGGGTGGCTTCAATAAAAAGAATATCGCCGCCGACCGGTGTCCACGCAAGTCCGGTAGCAACGCCCGGAACGCTGGTACGCATCGCGACGTCGCTGTAAAACCTTTTCGGGCCCAGAATGTCCGCAATATGCTCGCTGTCGATCTGTTCACTCATGACAATGCCTTCGGCGATACGCATCGCTACGTGGCGGAATGCCGAGCCGATCTCGCGCTCCAGATTCCTGCAACCGGCTTCACGGGTGTAGTCCTGAATAATGGTCAGTATCGCGTCGTCGGTAATTGTGCATTGCTCGGGGCTTAAACCGTTACTTTCCTGTTGCCTGTGTACCAGATAGCGTTTGGCAATCTGAAGTTTTTCCTCGGAGGTGTAGCCGGTCAATTCAATGACTTCCATCCGGTCGCGCAAAGGCCCGGGAATACTGTCCAATACATTGGCCGTTCCGATAAACATCACATGGCTCAGATCGAATGCGACCGCCAGGTAATTATCGCGGAAAGTTGAGTTTTGCTCGGGATCCAATACTTCCAGCAAAGCCGAAGAAGGATCGCCATGAAATCCTCCTGAACCAATTTTGTCCATTTCATCGAGCATAAATACCGGATTATTGGTGCCCGCCTTGCGTATCGATTGAATAACGTTGCCCGGCAGTGCACCGATATAAGTGCGCCGGTGGCCGCGTATCTCGGCTTCGTCATGCAGGCCGCCGAGGCTGGCGCGTATAAATTCGCGCTCGGTTGCGCGGGCTATGCTGCGACCCAATGAAGTTTTGCCGACGCCGGGCGGTCCGACAAAGCATAAAATAGGGCTCTTGCCATTGGGGTTCAGCTTGCGCACAGCCAAGAATTCCAATATGCGTTTCTTGATTTTATCCAGGCCGTAATGATCTTCGTTAAGAATTTCACGGGCTTTTGCGATATCGATAACGCCCGCGCTTGAGACCGACCAGGGCAGTTCGGTTAACCAATCAAGGTAGGTGCGAATCATCGAATATTCACCGCTGGCATCCGGCATGTGCTGTAATCGGGCCAGCTCCTTGCGCGCCTGTTTTTCCACCTCTTCGGGCATTTTTGCCGCGCTGATGGCTTTGCTTATTTCTTCAATCTCGGCAGCGCCGCCTTCTTCTTCGCCCAATTCCTTTTGGATAGCCTTCATTTGTTCACGCAAAACGAATTCGCGTTGGCGTTGCCCCATCGTTTCCTGGGTTTGCTCGTTGATCTTGTTGGAAATTTTTAATACTTCGACTTGATAATTGAGTAACTCCAGAATTCTGTCGATACGTGCCTGTATATCAAACAGAGCCAGTATCTCTTGTTTTTCGACAGCTTTTGATATCAGGTAACTGGCGACCAAATCGGCCAGCATCGGAGGTGAAGTGATGGATTGAATCGCATTAATCAGTTCATCAGGCACTTGCTGCGTCTGGGCCAGCACTTCCAGCGCTTTTTGTTTGAGCGTTATGACGCGCGCTTCGACATCCTGGGAACTTGTTTCAGGTTCTTCATAAGGTTCGATCCGGGCGACGAGAAACGGATAGCCCTGTAAAAATTCCTGTACCCGAAAGCGTTGCACCCCTTGGCAAATGACATGATGCGTGCCGTCAGGCGCCGTTATATAACGTAAAATTTCCGCGACAGTACCGACGGAATAAAGGTCGTCAGGATTGGGCTCTTCATCTTTATCGCGCAATTGCATCAGCAATCCGATCGGTTTTTCGGAGCGAACAGCCTCTTGCACAGCGTTAATAGAGAGTTTACGGCCGATCACCAGCGGAGAAACGTTTTGCGGGAAAAGCACGGTTCCGCGCATAGGCACAATGATCATCGCGTCATTGGGAACAGGCGGAAATTGCGCCGGAGCTTCCTGTGTTATCGCTGAAGACGGCTCTTCCTTATTCGTTGTTGATCCCAGAAGTATATTTTTCAGATCCTTGATTTGCATAAAAAGCCCTTATATTTTTCGCAGTGAAATTAACAAACAACCGTTCACCAGTTCATTAGTGCCGATTTCAAAACGCCCCTCGGGCAGATCAATGCGCCGCTCAAATCGCCCATAAGGGATTTCCAGGCGTCGAATGTACGCTTTTGAGCTGTCCGGTAAATGGCGGTGTCCGTCAATAGTCAAATGGTCGTCTTCAAGCATCACTTTCAAATGTTCCGGGGCAACTCCCGGTAGCGCAATCATGATTCTGAACCCATAATCGGTTTCGTAGACATCGATCGGCGGTTCCCAAGCCGGTCGTTTGGAGTGCATAACAGCCCTCCTAAAAAATTGCTGATGCAGGCGGTCGGCCCGGTCCAATATTTCACAAGCTTCTGCCCACATCCATGTTTCAAGATTACGTAATGGCATAATGTCTTATTCCGGAGTGTTGCAGTTTGATTATTCAAGCCGCTTAATTATTTTTTTTCGGTTCATAAAGTACAGTCGGCTTTTATCGCAACTCAGGACAAGAGTCTCAGAGTATTTGCCGACTGTGGCTGCCATAGATGATTACCGTTCATTTATTCCGCAATTGTTGAATGATGCTGACTATGTCCCGGTATAACGTCGTTACCGTGATCTTTCAGTTGGGCGTCAAACCATAGATGAAGAGCCTGAATAAATTGGGGATACTCGGTCGAATAATGGATCTGTGCACCATTTTCTAAGGCTTTATATTCAAATTTTATATCATCGGTTTTAGCCAATTTTAACTGAGCCAGACCGGGCATATCAGCGCCGTGAACACTTTCAGTCGTTGAAAAATCACCTTTTCTGAACGCATTGGCAATTTTAAGTAAGTGTTCTTGGATCAATTTTATCTGCTTGGTATTGTCTGGCGATTTTGCGACGACATGCTGAATACCGCCATGAACAGTTTTGGTAAACGTTTGCAAGGTTTGGTCCAGTGAATAGGGCACCACCCGCTGTACGCGATGATGCACTTCCTCAACCGGCTTAGAGGGGGCTTGTTCAATAGCCGACGCGGTTGTATAAAAAAACACAAGCCAAACCAAGATTAATGGGTGATTTTTCATAATCGCACTTCCCGTTTAGTTAAGATCCAATGAAATTGACTTATGAGAAACTCTAAAACTCATAATGAAGTATCCCTTGCTTATGAATCCCGATAAATCCGTACAAGTACTTATAAATGCCGGTTTTGATGAGCCGCAGAGGAATCGGTACGCATTAAGAACATCCAGCCTTGACATTCAATGCTGTAGGAGCGGGCCATGCCCGCGATATTTTGACCGTGATTGTTGAGTTGCAGCTCCTTGGCCGCGGGCATGGCCCGCTCCTACAACGCTTAAATTTAATGGCCTGCGCTCTAAGTATTCATGCTTATTGAATATGGTTCGTAACCTTGTATTCTGGTCGCGTAATTGATGAGGATAGATTAGGTTTTTGGCCTGATGATGACTTCATTAAAGCTAACGGCGGAGGTTTCAGCTTTCTTATTTGCGCGAAAGAAGTTCTGTATCAGGATGCCGGAACAGCTTTTTTCAATCCGAAACAGGCGTCATAAAAAAGCAATCTAAAAAATCGACGAGGATTAAACATATTTTCAGTATCAACCAAGTCTGAGCCTGATTCCGAGGCGTCCGACCAGGAACCATAAGCTCAAGCCATGACAAAGGAAAGGTGGATCAATGTACGTTAATACACAAGCACTTCTCTCGCTTATCGCCGGAATTCTCATACTTCTCCGGCCTGCCTTATTGAATTACATCATCGCCATTTATCTTATTATCGTCGGCGTTCTGGGCCTGATCAGATGATTTCCGACAATGTCAAAGGTCAATGATATTCAGGACTTCCATCAAAACGTCTATACGCCAATCCGTAACTTGGGTTCTTGCGAATCCGTAGATCATCAAAAGGTGCATATTATGTTTACAGCTAATACGTTGTTGAGATTAGGGCCGTCGGCAGTATTGACAAGCTTGTTGTTCCTGGCGGGGTGCGGCTCGGCTCCGCCTAAAGATGCGCTGTCGCAGGCTGAAACAACCATTCAGAACGCAGAGCGGTCCGGGGCATCGCAGTACGAGCCTGAGCTGCTTAGCAGCGCTCGTACCAAGCTCAATCGCGCCAACGAGAAAGTGAAAGATGATGAAAATGATGAGGCGCGCAGAATGGCGGAAGAGGCCACTGCCGAAGCGACTTTAGCTGCTGCCAAAGCCGAGGCGGCAAAAGAGGCCCAACAGGCGGATGAAATGAAAAAGGCGATAGAAGCTTTGAAACAGGAATCTTCGCGTGAAAGCGAAGGTCAATAACCAGCCATCTTGGAGGCATGCCATGCGACCACAAATCTCTTTCCAGCTATCATCATTGGCCAGTATTTCCCTTGTCCTATTGAGCGGGTTGATGACAGCTTGCACACCGGCCGCCAATATGAGCCTTGACCGGGCTCGTAACGACTATCAGCAAGCGGCAAGCGACCCGGCAGTCAAGGCCGATGCTTCCGCGGATTTGTTTGCGGCCGAAAAGCTGCTGCAACAAGCCGAGGACTCTTGGAAGGAAGATGAAGACTCCGACGAGGTGGATCATCTTGCTTATCTAACCAGCCGAAAGGTGGACTTGGCGCGAGCTGTCGCTAGCCAGGCCGAATCGAAAAAAGCCTTTGAACAATTGAGCGCTCAAAAAGACCAGGTCCGCTTGCAGGCCCGCGATGCTGAAATCGCTAGGTTGAAAGCCAAAAAGGTTCCGCAAGGTATTCTGGTGACATTGGGCGATGTACTGTTCGATACGGGGCGTGCTAATCTGAAAGCCGGAAGCCTTCAGAATATGTATCCCTTGGTGGAGTATTTGAAAAACCATAGCGACACAATGGTCAAGATTGAGGGACATACCGATAACCGGGGATCTTCGGAATATAACGCCAATCTTTCACAAATGCGGGCCGAGGCCGTCAGTGCTTTCCTGGTCAACAACGGCGTCTCGCCGCAACGTATCACCGCGCAGGGTATGGGTAAGGATTATCCGGTCGCAACCAACTCAACCGCAGCAGGTCGTCAGCAAAACCGTCGCGTGGAAGTCACTATAACCGATGCACCGCAAACAATGACGCCGACTTCTTCGGGGAGCGGCATGTAAGGAGCATCGCCTGTCTCTGGAGGCCGTCAGAGTTTTTTTAACGTATTTACAGAGCAGGATAAGTAGTTGAGGTAAACATCATGAGCATTAAAGAAGCCCATCAAGATAAATTCGATGCTCAACCGGGCGAACATAGCATCAAGATTGATCAATTAAAGGCCAAAGCGGACAAAACCGAAGCGGAGGCCAAAATCGAGTATTACGAGCAGATGTATTCAAATTAAAGCTGTGGGAATTACAAAGCCTTATATATTAATGGCTTGTATATAAGGCGTATTTTGTTTTGCTGCGGAATTTGTGAAGAATTACCCCAAAAATCAGGCGGCTGCACAAATGTAAAGTGTATCAGGTCTCCTGATCAGAGGGATTCAAGCCGGAACAGGAGCCTTGCCAATGGTCATGATGCAAGGCTTTTAAATTTTATCGTGGCCATTCACCTGATTGGGTGCGGCGTACCGGGCTCTAAGCTCAAGATTTTGAGCTATTCATTTACTTGATTCTAACGCATGGAATTTTAAACATGAATACGATAAATACTAAACCCGAACCGGAAATACCGCATTTTGCATTAAAAGATTGCGCATTAATCGCAATTGCCACCCATAGACGCGCGAATACCTTAAAAGAATTCCGCGATCATATCAGTACCTTGAGCCCGGATAGCTTGTATTACCATTTTTGGGCGAGTCTGTTATTGCCGCATTTTGAAGAACGCGAGTACATCAACGATTTTGCCAGTTGGGTGCGCCATGGCCTTTCCGATACCAAATTGGCGGAACAACTGGCCATTCTTGACCCGACCTCATTCGATGATATCGATGAATTACGCTACCAGCTGCTGGAATACATCGATGATCGCATGGAAGAAAGTGAATATTTGCAATGGACTCGAGCTACGCGACAGTTTGAATTTATTCGCTCGCAGATTGTGGTATTCGATACCGGCACCCAAATAAGCGAACCGCATGCAATGTCGGACCTGATCTCCCGAATGTCGGCAAGCAGTATCTTTTACCATTTTATTGATGCCCGTCGCCGTGCTCCGGACAAAATGGATGATTTTTGTCGATGGCTGACTTTTTTTGGCGAAACTTATCAGCCCTTAATTGACCGGCTAAACGATATCGACCCTTATTTCAGTACGTTGGTGGAATTACGTCAACAAGTGGCAACCGCCTTTGAAAGCAATTTTTCGGAGCGAGCGTCATGACAACGATGTTAGAGGCTTATGCAGCGGTCACCGGCGCAGATGTGATCCGGCATCTGCAACAACTGGCGGAACTGTTGAAAGGCAAGTCTGTCGTGCATGTCAATTCCACTCGCGTTGGCGGCGGTGTTGCCGAAATATTGGAGAAACTTGTGCCGCTTTCCCGGGAACTCGGCATCGATACGCGCTGGGAAGTCATTACCGGCGATAGTGAGTTTTACCAGTGTACAAAAAGTATGCATAACGCAATACAGGGTGACAAAATCAATATTCCCGATAACTTGCTGAAACATTTTCTGGAAGTGAATGAGCAAAATGCCAAGCAATTGTGCACTATTCTGGAAGAAGCAGACTTTGTCTTTATTCATGATCCGCAGCCGGTTGCACTGCTCAAGTATTGCAGTAATCGAAAGGGCAAGTGGATCTGGCGTTGCCACATCGACGCCAGTCATCCGAACCGCGGAACCTGGCGATTTTTAGACCGGTTTGTGCGTGAATACGATGCCAGTATTTTTTCATTATCGCAGTTCGTTCAATTGCTGCCGCATCCCGCCTATATTATTCCACCCAGCATCGATCCTTTAAGCGACAAAAACATCGACTTGGCTCAAGACGAATTAGATACTGTGCGGATACGTTTCGGCATAGATCCCGATGCGCCGATGATCGTGCAGGTCTCGCGTTTTGACCGGTTTAAAGATCCGGTAGGCGTTATCAAAGCTTATAAACTCGCCAGGCAATATATACCTACCTTGCAATTGGTACTGGCCGGTGGGACTGCAACGGACGACCCGGAAGGCGAGGTCGTGCTTGATGAAGTGCGCATCGCAGCGGGTGATGATCCGAATATTAAAATCCTCCTGTTGCCGCCGGACGCACATCGCACCATTAATGCGTTACAACGGCTTGCTGATATTGTGCTGCAAAAATCCACCAAAGAGGGCTTCGGTCTTACCGTAACCGAAGCGCTTTGGAAAGGTAAGCCGGTTATCGGCGGCGATACCGGCGGCATTCGTTTACAGGTCATCAATTTTCATACCGGATTTTTAGTCAACACGCCGGAAGGAGCTGCGTTGCGCATTCGTTACTTGTTTAATCAAAAGCAGAAAATGCAGGAAATGGGCGTTAAATCGAAAGAGTTCGTCCGCGAAAACTTCCTGCTAACCCGCCAATTACGTGAGCATCTGACCTTAATGGTATCGCTGCAACATAGCGCAGGTGACCGTATCGAATTAAGTTGAGCTTTAGCGATGTCAAGCGTGCATCGATCACATGCCATGCCGTTCGGAACTCATATCCGGGATGACGGTAAGATTAACTTTAGATTATGGGCGCCCGGAGCCGTCAAGGTTGAACTATGCCTGCAAGGCCGCGCGCCTGAACTCAGGTTATTGATGACGCCCGAAGCGGATGGCTGGCATGGCATTACCACCGAGCTGGCCGGTATCGGGTTTTATTACCAATACCTGATCGATGAAGCCTACTATATTCCCGATCCCGTTTCCCGTTATCAACCTCAGGATGTGAACGGTTCCAGCCAGGTTATCGATCCCAATGCCTGGCAATGGCAGGACCATGACTGGAAAGGACGGCCTTGGGAAGAGACCGTGTTTTATGAACTGCATGTCGGCACTTTCAGTGAAGAAGGCACTTTTGCGGGGGTAAAAAAACGCCTGGATTATCTGGTCGATTTGGGTGTGACCGCAATACAGCTAATGCCTATTGCCGATTTTCCCGGTCAACGTAATTGGGGTTATGACGGCGTATTGCTGTTTGCGCCTGAATGCCGCTACGGTACGCCCGATGAACTTAAAGACCTGATTGCAACCGCGCATGCGAAAGGCTTGATGGTTTTTAACGATGTGGTTTACAACCATTTCGGTCCGGAAGGCAATTATCTGTATCTGTATGCGCCGCCGTTTTTCACTGATCGTTTCCAGACTCCGTGGGGCGATGCTATCAATTTCGACCTTGAACATAATCACTGGGTGCGCTGGTTCTTTATCCACAATGCCCTATATTGGTTGGAGGAATATCATTTCGACGGTTTACGCTTCGATGCGATACACGCCATTTTTGATGACTCATCACCGGATATTCTGGAAGAGCTGGTCGAAGCCGTCCGGCTGGGGCCGGGATACGATCGTCCTGTCTATTTAGTATTGGAAAACGACAATAATGCCGCTCATTATTTAAGACACGATCCGTCTTTGCCGTACCGTTATTTCGATGCGCAATGGAATGACGACCTTCATCATGTTTTGCATGTCCTGTTAACCGGCGAGAATACAGGGTATTACCGAGATTATAGCCAACAGCCTCTACGTCATTTGGGCCGCTGTTTAACCGAGGGTTTTGCTTATCAGGGCGAAGGCTCCGCTTACCGGGACGGGAAACGGCGAGGCGAATCTTGTTCGGGTTTGCCGATGACGGCTTTTGTATCTTATTTACAGAACCATGACCAGATCGGTAACCGGGCACTGGGTGAGCGCATCTCAAGCCTTTGCGCTTCGGAAGCTTTACGCGCGGCGACAGCGGTTTTATTGCTGTCGCCTACGCTTCCGTTGTTGTTTATGGGACAGGAGTGGGCTTGTAGCCGACCTTTTACCTACTTTGTGGATTTTCCCGAAGAGTTGGGCGATAGCGTGAACTTGGGCCGGTTTCAGGAATTTTCCAGATTCCCGGAATTTAACACTATAGAATCGCAATTAAAAATACCTTTGCCCAATGCAGCGCAAACCTATCGGGCGGCCATATTGGCATGGGATGAAGCGGACAGGGAGCCGCATCGTCAATGGCTGGCCTATCACCGGGAGTTATTGCGACTTCGTCGCTGCCACATTACCCCAAGGATAAAAACAATAGCCGCGGGACAAGCCCATTACCTGATTTTTGATGACAAGGCATTAACTGTGCAATGGCGGTTGAACGATGCTTCAACGCTAAGGTTGGTCGCAAATCTTGGCAACGAATCGGCAAAGATTGATTATGCCTGCCGCGGAACCGTGTTGTTTGCCAGTGATTCCGAAGTGGATAAAAACTTGCGCCAAGGCTTTTTAAGCCCTTGGTCAGTGGTTTTTTATTTAGAGGAAGCCGAAAAATGATTCCCGAAAAAGCGGCTTATCCACGAAAGGCACGAAAAGCACGAAAAAACTTAAGTGGATATGTAGGGCGTGCCGTGCGCGCCTTAGAGATTATTAAGGCGCGCACGGCACGCCCTACGGTAGATGAAGCTGGACGATTATGTTATCCCTCGTCCTGTGAATGGCCGAACCCTTGCCTGTGCATGTTATTCATTAATTCACAGCGTTCGTGCTTTTCGTGTCTTTCGTGGACTGATTGTTGTTTTTAGGCTTAGCAGCGTGACTGCCGATTTTAATATGACGGTTTTGCCTGATCCGCTAAATCAGCCGGGACAGGCGGTCATTCCGGTTTCGACTTACCGCCTGCAATTTAACAAGCAGTTTACGTTTGCCGAGGCGACCCGGTTTATTGCCTATCTTCGCCGGCTCGGCATCAGTCATTTTTATGTCTCTCCCTACCTGAAAGCCCGTCCGGGCAGCACGCACGGTTACGATATCGTCGACCATAACGAACTCAACCCAGAAATCGGCAGCCATGAAGATTTCGAACGTTTTATCGATGAATTGCATAAGAACGGGATGGGCTTGGTAACGGATATTGTCCCGAACCACATGGCGATTATGGGCAGCGACAATATCTGGTGGTTGGATGTGTTGGAGAATGGTCAGGCTTCCTGTCATGCCTCGTTTTTTGATATTGATTGGTATCCGGTGAAGAAAGCGCTGCAACATAAAATATTGCTCCCCGTGCTCGGCGACCATTACGGCAATATCTTGGAACAGCAGGAACTGAAACTGGTTTTCGATGCCGAGCAGGGCGAGTTTAGCGTTTATTACTATCAGCACCGGTTTCCGGTCGATCCGCAAACTTATCCGTTTATCCTGAACTCGCAACACCAACAGTTGTTGAATTATTTCACTGCCGACGATCCTGTGTTCATGGAATACCAGACCGTCGATAACAGTTTCAGCAAATTGCCTTTGCGCACGGATAGGGCCGAGGAAAAAATAGAAGAACGTAAACGGGATAAAGAAGTCTTTAAAAAACAGCTCGCCAAGCTTTGTGCGGACAGTCCTTTGCTGACTGAGTTTATTAATTTCCGGGTAGCGGAAATTAACCGGATAGCGGGCGAGGACGGCGAATTACATGCATTACTGGAGCAGCAGGTTTATCGGCTGGCTTATTGGCGCGTTGCCGGCGACGAAATCAATTACCGCCGTTTTTTTGATATCAACGAACTGGCCGGGCTGCGTATTGAAGATGAAAAAGTATTCGATGCGACGCATCAATTGATCCTGTCGCTTATCGAACAGGGCAAGATCCAGGGACTGCGTATCGATCATGCGGACGGTTTGTATGATCCGGCAGCCTATTATCAGCGTCTTAATAAAAAAATTGCGGCTGTTTTAAAGTCCGGCACCGATCAGGATACGCCGCCCATCTATATCGTGGCTGAGAAAATTGTCGCCAACTATGAATATTTATCCAACAACTGGCCGATTCACGGCACTACCGGTTACGAGTTTGCGAATATCGTTAACGGCGTGTTTATCGATGGCAGCGCAGAAAAATCGTTCGCACATTGTTACGCACGTTTCATAGGCCATCGGCAGGATTTCGACGAACTGGTGTATCAGGCAAAAAAACAGGTGATGACGACCGCGTTGGCCAGCGAATTGAATGTGCTTGCCAACCTGTTGAGCAAAATCGCCGAGGCCAGTTCAAAAACACGGGACTACACGCTCAATGCATTGCGCAATGCCTTATCGGAAGTTATCGCATGTTTTCCTGTTTACCGGACTTATATCAACAGCCGAACCGTAGGCAAAGAGGACGGCCAGTATATCAAGTGGGCGGTTGACCAAGGCAAGCAACGAAGCGGGGCGGCTGATAAAACCGTGTTTGAGTTTATCCGGCACCTTCTGCTTCTGGAATACAATTCCGTGGCGACAGACAGGGATTTGTTGAACTTTGTAATGAAATTTCAACAATACACTTCGCAGGTTATGGCTAAAGGTTATGAAGATACCGGGCTTTATCAATATAACCGGCTGATTTCTTTAAATGAAGTGGGCGGCGATCCGCGGCACTTCGGAAACTCGGTCAATGCTTTTCATCATTTTAATCTGGAGCGGATTAAGAAATGGCCGCATACTCTGTTATGTCTATCCACTCACGATAGTAAACACAGCGCCGACGTGCGGGCAAGAATCAATGTGTTGAGTGAAATACCCCAGCAATGGCAGGAAGCGGTATTAGGCTGGCAACGTTTGAACAGGTCCAAAAAAACCAAAATGAACAGAGTCGTCATTGCGCGCAATGATGAATACCTGTTTTACCAGGTGTTGATTGGAACCTGGCCGCTGACAAGTCTGACCGACGCGGAAGCGGCCGATTATCGGCAACGCATCCGGAGTTATATGATTAAGGCGGTTCGTGAAGCAAAACAATACAGCTCGTGGCTCGATCCTAATGAAGAATATGAGCTGGCCGTCGATCAATTTATTTGCCGATGCCTGGACGCCAATACCGGTGCATTGTTCTTAAATGATTTTACCGAGTTCGAAAAAGGAATCAGGAAACCCGGTTTGTATAATGCGCTTGCGCAGGCAGTGTTATTGATAACCTCGCCGGGCGTGCCCGATATCTATCAAGGCCATGAATTATGGCAATTTACCTTGGTTGATCCCGATAACCGTCGACCTGTCGACTTCGGTAAGAACAGCCGGTTATTAAATGAGATCGAGGCGATGTTGGCGGAAACGGATTTTGACCGGCTGCAATTTATCAGCTCATTATTGGAAAATATGGAAGACGGGCGCATCAAGCTTTTTGTGGTTATGCAGGCTTTACGCTTTCGTCACCAATATGCCGGGTTATTCAGCAACGGCGAATACCAGAAAGTGAATGTCCATGGCGCCGGAGCTGACCGGTTGCTGGCTTTTGCCCGGCAAGATCAACATAACATTGCTGTTATCGTCGTACCCCGATTAAACGGACTTACAGCATCGGAAGATGTCGGGGCCGATACCTGGCTGGAATTGCCGCAAAAAGGGCCAAGGTACTATCAGGAACTGTTCAGTCAATGCCGGGTTATGGCCGAAGCAGGTGAAGATTATCTCCGGCTTTTTGTTCGTGAGCCGTTACAATCAATCCCGTTCGTCATTTTATTTGGCGTTGTTGAATAAGGTCATTTCCATGAAAGAACATTATTCCAAATGTGATTTTTTATTCACCACGAAGGCACGAAGAACACGAAGAATAAATATAAACTTCGTGATCTACGTGTCTTGGTAGTCTTGTAGGGTACGCAGTGCGTACCTTTCAGCTCATTCCCGCAACCTTCTGCATTGTGCCGTTTACACTGCTGTTGTGTATGGCGGCTCCTCCTGCTAATGCGGACGTCACCGTTAACGGGCTTGAAAGCGAGGCTAAAAAAAATGTCCAGCTGACATTGTCGTTGGCGAAAGAACAATGCCAAACGCCGGAATGGAAAATACGCGCTTTGTTTAACAAAGCCGATGACGAAATATATGAGGCCTTACGGGCTTTGGGTTATTACCACCCGGTGACTGAAAAATCACTGGTTTTCGAGCCGAAATGCTGGCAAGCGGCTTTTACGATCGATTCCGGGCCGCGAACCATTGTTGACGGCGTCGCCATCCGCTTGAACGGCGATGCCGATGACGATCCTGCGTTTCAAAAATTACGCACTGAGTTGCTGGCTGAAAACGGCAAGCCTTTGCGCCACGATGACTACGAAAAGATGAAAAGCCGCCTGCAATCGCTGGCGATGGAGCGCGGTTACCTGCAAGCCGGGTTTTCGGAAAAACAGTTGTTAATCGACAAAGCCAACAACAAGGCGCAGATCAAGCTGGTGTTCGATAGTGGCCAACGCCGGGTATTCGGCGAAGTGACCGTCGAACAGGATGTCTTGAATCCCGATTTTGTCCGTGAATTCATTTCAGTGAAAAGCGGCGATTTTTATTCCAGCGAGCAACTGGCTAAAACCCACACCGCGCTATCGAAAAGTGGCTATTTCGACAGGATAGGAATACGCCCGGATACCGAACATACCGATCAAAACCGGGTTCCTGTCAGCATCAAACTTTATCCTGCAAAAATCCATCATTACGGCATCGGCATCGGTTACGATACCGACATAGGGCCTTTAGTCAATGCGGCTTATAAGAATCGCCGGGTCAATCGCCGGGGACATTTTATTACTGCAAATCTTGATATTGCTCAGGTGCGCTCAACAGCCGATGCCGAATACAACATACCGCTGGACGATCCGGTCAACGATTTTTTCAGTTTCGGCGGCGGGTTTAAACGGGAAGAAGTGAACACCTACACCTCCAAGTCGGCAAAGCTTTCCGCGCGGTTAAAGCACGCCTTCGATAGCGGCTGGAAGCAAACGCTGTTTATCGACTCGCTTTATGAAGACTTTACCATCGGCACGACATCCAACCAGGTTTATTTATTAGTACCCGGCGGCAGCTGGCTGCGCTCAGTTGCTGACAGCACGATGCGGCCAACCCGAGGTTACCGTCTGGAGTTCAACCTGGCAGGCAGTTATAAAAATCCTGTTTCCGAGGTCAGTTTTGTGCAGGGCTCGGTAGCCGCGGTATGGACGCACCCGTTACCGTGGCGCGCCCGGTTTATCGGCCGGGCCGAGCAGGGGGCAACGCTGGTTGACCAATTCGACAAGCTGCCGCCATCGTACCGGTTCTTCGCCGGCGGCATGAACAGCGTGCGCGGTTATGCCTACAGGGACCTGGGCCCAAGGGACAATCTGGGCAATATCATCGGCGGCAAGCTGTTAACCGTGGTCAGCGCGGAATATGAACATTACCTGTTCGATAACTGGGGAGTTGCGGCATTTATCGACGGCGGCAATGCTTATAATCCGGACAATATCAGGATCAAAACCGGCGCCGGTTTGGGCGTCAGGTGGTATTCGCCTATAGGCCCGGTCAGGCTGGATTTCGCGGTACCGTTAAGTGAATCGGATTCTTCATTTCAAATCCATTTTGCCGCAGGGACGAGGTTATGATGTTGAAAAAAACAGCTTGTCCACGAAAATATTTAAGTGGAAGCTTATCTGCCGTAGGGCGTGCCGTGCGCGCCTTAATAATCTCCAAGGCGCGCACGGCACGCCCTACATTTTCGTGTCTTTCGTGCTTTTCGTGGACAAACCGCCGTTTTTAACATGATGAAGCGCATTCTCCTGATTATCTTAGTCCTGCTGTTGATGATACCTGTCGGCTTGCTCGGCTTGATGAACAGCGCAACCGGCAGCCGCTGGCTGTTGCAGACGGTTTTTTCAACTTTACCGGCACAGGTTTCAGTTAAAACCATTGAAGGCAGCTTGCTTGAACGTATTGTGCTTTCCGATTTGCTCTACAAAAGCGGCACGGAAACGGTCGCCGTTAAAAACCTCGTGTTCGCCTGGCAACCTTTCGAACTGTTTTCAGGCACTTTAAAAATTGACGATATTACGCTGAATGATGTCAGCGTCAGCGTGACTGAGACCGCGCCTTCGGAACCAAGTACTTTCGACTTTAATGCCGAGCTACCCCTGCCGGTGCAGATCGTGATTGAAAACCTGCTGTTGACCGATCTTACATTTCAGCAAGGTGACCAGCGACAACAACTACAAAAGCTGCATTTGGCCGCGTTTACCGAACAGGGCCGGGTTAATCTCGTGTCGCTGGACGTTAACGCCAAACCGGTGACCGCGACAGTCAAAGGGCAAATAGGCTTGGGCAAGGGCTTTCCATTGAGCCTGACTGCCGAGTGGCAGGCGACAACGGCCGACTACGGCTTATGGCAAGCGACAACGACAGTCAACGGCGACATCCAGCAACTGGCTTTCGATAATCGATTGTCATCGCCATTCAAATCAGCCCTAAAAGGCCGTCTGGAACAGTTGCAGGATACGCCGCGTATAAACGCTCATGGCGATTGGCAAAATCTTAACTGGCCGCTTGGCGGCGGTAAACCGCAACTCAGCAGTGAGCAGGGGACGCTTGATGTGGACGGTTTGCTCAGCGATTACCGGATCATGCTAAACGCACAGCTAACGCCGTTGTCTTTGCCGAAAGCCCAATTAACGTTTAACGGCCAAGGCAGCACCGAGGCGTTGTCCATTAAAGAACTGGAACTCAAATCGACGGCCGGGGCATTTCAGCTCGTCGGCGATGTGTCCTGGAAAGACGCTACCGTTTTCGATTTGACCGCAAGCGGGCAGGATTTTAATCCGGCCATCCTGTTACCGGAACTTCCCGGCAGCCTGACTTTTAATACGCATGTCAAAGGCAAACTGGCCGGAGCCGCATTACAATTGGATGCCGAGATTAACAAGCTGTCCGGCAAATTACGCGGTTATCCGGTCAGCGCAAGCGGCAAGCTGGCTTTGGCCGACGAACAGCTGAAAGTCGATGCGCTACAGCTTGTTTCGGGAAAGAATAAAGTGGCTGTCAACGGAACGCTGGGACAAGAGCAAGCGACTCTTATTGTCGCTATCGACGCCCCGGCTTTGGAATCGCTATGGCCGGGCCTGGGCGGAAGCTTGAAAGGAAAGGGGAATCTGCAAGGCGCGTGGCTTAATCCGTCGGTGAAATTTCAGGCCGGCGGCAAGCGTTTGCATTTTGCCGAATACAGCGCCGAGCAGTTGGCCGTTAATATCGATTATCAAGCCGATACAAAACGTACCTCAAAAATACAACTGTCCGCCAATGCGATCAAAACCGGCGGCGTTCAAATTGCAAAACTGCTGATTGACGGTTTGGGTACGCTCGAGCAGCATCGTTTTACAGCCGATATCGATTCTTCTTACGGCGATCTATCCAGCGCGTTGACCGGCAGTTTCAAAAACGATGTCTGGCAGGGCGATGTGTCGAAACTGGATTTGAATACCCGCGATGCCGGACGCTGGCAGCTTAGCAATAACCTGGTTGCCCGAGTGGCAAAAAGCCCTGCCGGTATGGATATCACCTTGGCAAAAGCCTGTTTAACTCAGCAAGGCGCCGATCTTTGCGTACAAGGGCATTACCCGGCCGACGGCGATTTTCAATTTAAAGCTAACGCGACCGCATTGCCGACAGGCTTGATGCAAGCTTTCTTACCGGAGACCATGCAGCTAAAAGGTTTTATCAATGCCGATGCGGACATGCAAAAGCAACAGGGTTCGCTGAACGGCAATTTCCGGGTGACGATGCCCGCAAACGCAAAGCTGCTGTTACAGACCCAGCAAGGGCCGATTGATTTTACCTTGGGTGCATGGTCGGTATCGGGCCAACTGAAGGAAACGCTGGTTTCAGCCGATTTCGACCTGGCCCTGACCGGCAAGGATTATCTGCGCGGGCAAGTGCAACTGGATACCGGGCTGGATAGGGCTTTGGCCGGACGGATAACAGGCTCGGTGCTTAACTTTGCCTTTTTGAATCCTTTTATTCCTCAGCTATCGAACATTAAAGGCGAGCTTAAAGCGGATTTAGCTTTACAAGGCCGCACCGACAAACCCATTGTCAGCGGAGCGCTACGGTTCACCGGGGGAGCTGTCGATTTTGCAGAGCTGGGGCTCGGAATCCGGGACATCGAACTCCAGGCGCTTGCATCCGCCAACGATGCCGAGCGCATTCAACTCAGCGGTTCGGCAAAATCGGGGCAAGGTTCAATCCAGCTCGACGGCTTTGCGAATTTGCAAGGAGCTGCCGAGCTAACGCTGAACGGAACGGATTTTGAGGTAGCTAAATTATCGGAAGCGCAAGTAACCGTTTCACCGGAATTAAAAGGGATATTTAGCGCGGACCAGCGCAAAGTGACCGGCAAGTTAAAGATACCCAAAGCAATCTTGCAGCTTACTCAACTCCCTGAGAATTCGGTAAAAGTCAGTAGCGACGAAGTGATTCTCGGCGAACAAAAAACCGAACAAAACCCGGTGAAAGCAATCCCTCTCGATGCCGATGTCGATATCGAGCTCGGCAAACAAGTCAGCTTTTCAGGCCAAGGACTGAAAAGCAATCTGTCCGGCAAATTGAAAATGACCAAGACCGGAGAAACAACGGCCATGTATGGCAATGTCAACATGGATAAGGCGACTTATAAAAGTTACGGGCAGGACCTTAGCGTCCGTACAGGACGTATCCTTTTTAACGGCCCGGTCGATAAGCCCTGGTTGGACGTGGAAGCCGTACGTGTTTCAAAAGATAAAAGCGTGACCGCTATTCTCAGCGTGACCGGCCCGCTGGATGCGCCGAAAACGCATTTATCTTCCGAACCTGACTTGCCGGAAGAAGAAGTGCTGGCCTATTTGATTACCGGCGGGCCGTTAAACGAAGTCAGCAAATCGGAAGGCAATGCGGTTGCCGCCGCCGCGTTATCTTACGGTGCCGGTAAAGCCTCATGGATTTCCGACAAATTGGGCGTAGGTGAAATTCAAGTCGAACAGGGAAAAACGCTACAGGATACGCTGGCTTCAGTAGGCCAGTACCTGACGCCGAATTTGTATGTGGGCACCAAAGTCGGTTTGTTTAATCAACAGGTTGTATTGGTATTAAAGCGCAAGCTGACCAAGAGCTTGAATGTTGAAACGCAGACCGGCACATCGCAACGGATAAAGCTTAATTATGAGAAGGATAGTAATTAAGGGACTTCAAAAGATCGTCTACGAAAAGCACGAACGTCACCAATATTCCTGCCGTAGGGAACGCTTGGTTCCGCGCTCATTGGCGCGCCCTACAACGTCCAATGTATTGAAAGATCCGGCCTAATAGTTTCAGCCAAAATAATCATTCGAAGTTCAAGCAAAACATTGCGGTACGCGATTTTATCGATCAAATGATAAATGGCGGCAACCTCCTCAAATTCGTGACGAATA
>NZ_DAIUEH010000029.1:0-71852 GCF_036845245.1 Methylobacter sp. | reverse complement strand
ATGATAAATTTAATGCTCGGACGACTTTGTGACTGACTTTTAAAACACGCACTTAAGAAAGTGTCCAGTTTTAGTTGACCATTACATATATCTCTATCAAGAGACTTGATATATGGCTGCAATCTCGATCTCTGTTGAAAGCAATAGTTTTTGGGGATTTCGTCTGTATTAGTAACTGTAAAAATTAACATTAAAAAAACTTCCAGAAGATATACGTAGGAAACATGATCAAAAGTATCAGAAATGATACTTTTGATCATGTTTCCTTTTGCGCTCTATTAATAAAAATAACCTCGTTTACTAATAGACGCTTGTTTTCTCTCATTTCTGTTATGTGGCACGGCTCATGCTTATTACATAATACAAGAACCGTAGGAGTTTCTTCTCTCGAAGTAAGTTTAACAAGGTAATCACGTCCATTACGCAGGATGAAGCGACTATGAGAAAAACCAACTCACGGGAGGCAATATGATTTCCGATGTTGCCATGGATGATCTGCGACGCTTTGCGGATGCTGGTCGGATAGGTGCGGGCATTGTCGCTCTGAGCCTGACCGCCGATAACCTTCGACCAATAATTGGGCAAGTGGTTACGGTGCGTTGGAATCTGGGCGATGGCGGCGTGGATATGGGGGTACTGTCGATTCCTGGGATGGGGCGCTTCGCAGTTCCTGCTGTGGGAGAAAAACGGATTCAAGTAGTAGATGCAGAGGAACTAAATATCGAGCTGCAGGCAGATGAACAATCAGCCAATATCGTTATCGAGCCACGGGCAATTATTCCTCGAGTTATCAGTTTTGGTGCTATGGATCAATGCGCCATTCTCGATGATTATACAGGATGGGGAGCGTTCTTCACATTACGATGTGAGCTGGAAAGGTGTAGTGCGAGTGACTCCGCATAATCTAGGGAATTTAAAGATTTCGATTACGGCCCGTAGTCGGCACGCGTTTTTTGCCGAAGAAGCAACTATACGTATCGAACGCCAAATTCCAGTTGAAGCTCCACCTGTAAACATTGAGGTTGAGCAAAAAGATCAAACAGGCTATGTCGGCGATGAAGTCCAGTTTTCGTGGAGAATAAGCGGCGCGGTGAGTGCGCATGTAATCGCAATTGATCGAGATCAACAATTTGACGTGCCATTGATAGGTGGCATACATGTTGAAATAGACGGCATTGAATCTGAGAAGTTCTGTTTGATCGCCATTGGCGCTGATGACATCCAGCACACAACTAAGCTGTCCGTTACACCGAAACTGCTGGATGTTGGTCTTTATCCAGAAGAATTATCCTACTTAACCATCAACTGGGAGTGAATAAAATGGAAGAGAACAACGTAAAACACCGTCCACTGAGCTCCATCGAGATATTCTCCTGTATGGTGACCCAGAGCGATCCAGATTTAATGAATCAATCTAATATGCTTGATAGAAGGGGCATGGTGGGGCATGCAATCATGTTGCTACTGGTTGGAATTATCGCAGTGCTGGCATGGACGGCCTTTTGGGCGAGTTTCTTGCCAATTTATGGAGCAATGCCGCTTGGTTTGCTAGTTGGCGCTTTAATTTTTGGCTTCGATCAAGCCGTAGGAGCATCGGATTGGGAACTGGCGGGCATTCTACGCAACGAACCTTACGAACTGAAGTGGTGGGGGAAACTGGTACTGCGTGTGGGTGTTTCCTTTATCTTAGCTCAGGCGACGGCGGTGGGAGTGACGCTGTGGCTATACAGTGCCACCATCGACAATTACCTGCAGGAAAAGCGAGTGGAAAAACTTGTCCCGCTCGAAGCGGATTACGTCAAGTACAAGGAGGAACTGAAAAAACGCACGATTACTCCACTCGAGATGGAACTGACCGCTTTACAGGCGGAACGCGAAACATTGAACACGAGTCTCCAGACCAGTATCGCAGCAAGAAATGCAGCACAAAGTAGGGCTTCTGCCGCCAGGATCGAAGCAGATCGCCAGGATAAAGGTGACCTGCCGGGATACAAAAAAGGTCCAGGGCCTTTCTATAAGGAGGCTAAGCGCCAAGAAGATGAAGCCGAACGCACCCTTGCTGCAACCGTTTCCGAGGAACAGCAGGCTCATGCTCGTATCGACGACGCCCTTACTCCACGCATTGACAAAATACGTTCCGATATGAAGGCTGCCAATAAGTCTTTTGACGAACAAGCAAGCAAATTAGACGAAGCTAAAACAAGGGATTCCCGTTGGGTACCTGAAAAAAGCGACCCATTACTGAGATATGAGGCCCTTCAGGCCATCAAAAACTCCACTGAACACGGCTATGCGGCTACTGAGTTTAATAGACTTATGACGACGGTGTTGATGACCTTGGAATTGATGTTTCTGTTGGTGAAGATAGTTTTTAACCATGCCTCAGTCTATACCGTGCGCTTAATTGCCCGCACCAAACGAGAAGCTGCTGAAGTCTCTGCTGAATATGCCAGGAGTGTCGATAACATCCGTCGCAATCGACCCCGTGGTAATTTAAGAGTAGTCGGTGGACAGCCCCCAAGACCATAATAGATGAGGACACAACTATGATAAGCACAAACAGCGTATCCCAACGAACACGAGATCTACTAAAATGGGAAGTGGCCAACATCCAGAGCTTTCTCGATGGGTTTGATACGCCACTCAATGGCGAACGCCGCCGAGTACAACTTGGTCCCACTGGCGAATATTTAGTTATACAGAACCTTCCGCTTCCTGATGGCTACCAGCCAGATTATGTCGACGTACTATTATTGTTAGATAAATATCCGGCTGTACCGCCTATAGGTCTATATATTTTGAACAAAGCCAATGCTGCCTTGATGGCGCAGCTTGAAACAAAATTCAACGCTTTCCGTAACAACGCCCACCACGATGCTGAAGGGATTATGGGGTATACGTGGATATGCTACCACTATGGCTCTAACTCTTGGAAGTTCAAAGGGGATAGTCCAGCACGGGGCGACAACATACGGAAATTCATAGGAAGCTTTTTCGCCGAACTTAATAAATAGGTAAATTGTCATGAAAATTACCATCAATATGAGCGCAACATTAATGGAGCGCATAAATACTCACCACCTTGCACCTGGAAAACGCTTTGAATCACTCAGCTATGTGTGGGCACGCGTGGTGCACTCCCCCACAGGCAGCATCAGGGTAGTGATTCCACATAATGCGCCAGTGCTGTTCTTCGCCCCTGACTGCTTCATCAGTCAATCAGCAGGCAATGTGAGGCTTGCGCCTGAAGTACTGAATGGAATGTTAGTAAAATTCGCCGCATCATCGTTTAACTGCCTGGTGAATGTGCATGATCACTGGTTCGATGCTCATACTCGGTTTTCCAACGCAGATGATCGCGATGACCTGGAATTTGACCAATATTTAAGGCGATCTTTCGAACCCATGCTAGTTAAGCACCCGCATATCGGTCAGGCTCGCGCAATTTACAACCTTTCGATTGTTCTGGCGCAAAAGGCATGCGATGCTCGGTTGATCGATAGTCGAGAAAGCAGCCCCTTTCAACCGGTGAACACGATAAATCTTATAGGCGGACACTTCGGGCACCTGAATACCAGCAGGAAGGAATTGCAACAAATGAACAAAGAGATGTTCAACCGTCAAGTTGATTTCATTCCTGCTGATAAGCAAGATCTACTGACCGACATTAATGTGGCGTTGGTCGGCTGCGGCGGTCTGGGCAGCATATTGGCCGAAGATTTGGGTCGTGCCGGATTCGGCGAGGTAGACCTGTTTGACGACGACAAGCTGGAGTTGTCCAATCTCAATCGTTGGCAAGGAGGCATGCCGGGGGATGTGGGCAAATTTAAGGCTGATCTGTTGGCTGAACGGATGCGGCGCATGTTTCCCCACATGCGGGTAAAGGCGTATGCCCGGTCGATTTACGCTGAACGCATCGAGCAGGCGATTGCGTTCAACGATATCATCGTGGCCGGATTGGATAATGACGAGGCACGTTTTTTTCTCAATCGGCTGAGTCTACAATACAGCATCCCTTACTTTGATTCAGGGGTGGCAATTACGGGGTGCGTGGATACCACAGATTTCCGGAGTCGCTATTTTGCAGTGCTGCCCGGCGTGACCGCCTGCACGGAATGTACAGGGTTTAAACTTTACGACAAGGAACAAGTTCGCGATGCGTCCGCTGACGAAGCTACCGCGCGTTCACGCCGCGCCGCAGGCTATGTCATGGATCAGCCACAAGTAACTTCGCCAAGCGTCTATTTTGTAAACCAGAGAGCTTCATCATTATTAGTACAAGAGTTGCTTAATTACGTATGTGGCTGGCGTGCTACTGCAACCACAATCTTAGAAAGCTGGAGAAACGGTGTATTTCAACGTGCGGATAGGGATAACTTTCCCGAAACACCAGACCCAGAGTGCCCCGTGTGCAGCTATTACGCTGGTGCCGCCGATGTTGAGCCATTACCTCGACCGAGGCCGTTCCTGAAGCAAGTTCCAATCAACCTTTTTTCCAAACCACACACCCAGGAGGTGCATCATGGCTAAGCCAAAACCCATTATGATTGACGGCGAGTACCGCGAAGTCAGTCCTAACGCCAAAATCATAGACATCGTTCCTAAGGACGTAAACTCAATAACGAGCTACGACGGAACGCTGATTCCCAAGGCAGATTTCGCTCGGGTTGACGTGCCACACGGTTTCGAAACCAACCTTTCGGCGATCAACAAAGGAGGATAAAAAGTATAAATTGTACCACCAGACCGATGTGTGAGTCGGGTGGTACAATTTCACCGCGAGTATTCACGATCACGTTTTAGGAGATAAATCATGGGATTTTTTAAATCACTACTGTATCTGGTTCCAATACGCTTAGGGCGTGAACGCCAGATTGATCCAGACCACCTTGGCGACCGTATTTACAGTAATCGCCGCAATCCCAATTCTGGGGTCGTGTTCATTGGTGATGCCATAGAAAACACCAAAGATGAGCTGTTTGCCCTGACACGCCGCACCCCCGCCGATGGCTATCTGGTCCGCGACAGCGACGGCACAACCACGACGCAGATAGCCAGGGTTCGCGAACCCGGAAGAAATCGCTAATATTCTCTAGAATCAGGACGCCTTGTGGGTGGGTCGCCCCATAAGACAATTTACAAAAGGCGCTTTCTGGTTCTTGACTGAGCAACTTTCCCAAAATCCTGCTTCCTCCGCTTGCACGAGGTAAGCGGTGGTTATGTCTACAAGCAGTATATGTTTCTCACAACGACATTCATGGGGTTCATGCCTTCGCCTTGATGTACTTGTCGATAAAGCCATCCGCATTGAATGGTAACGTGAACCTCAAAGTAAAAAAAGGCCAGTGCGGTGATGTCTACGCCTAAGAACCAATATTCAAACTGGTCAGAAGAACAATTGTGAACAACCCACGATGCTTGCCGAGATTGACGCCACCTTTAGATTCTTGAATACCGACCTTAGCTTGTGCCCAATTTACTTCCAGACAGAAAAGCGCACATCAGCCACTTTGTTCATTACTAATCAGCGTCTGGTGCATCCCTGCGCCATCAGCTCAAGTGCAGTAAGGCATCCATAAAATAAAACCGACCCGATAAGTAAATGGAAAATGTTTTTTGATCACAAAAAATTTATAGTGCCGAGATAGACCTCTACTCCTTATTTTTTGGACTTTTCCACGATTCAACCAAAGTTACCAGCTCATCCTGTTGCACCGTTGTCGTCTTCTGTTGTCTGTTAAGTATTTTATCTAACTCCCGAATCACGCGCGGGCCTTTCAGTGTTATGTTGCCAGTCAAAAGCCGCATAGCAGGCCTGAGTTCATACTTCCCGCCCGGCCTTTTGTAGCGCTCCAGTGCCGCACCGACGCATCGCTGCAGTAAAGCCTGTACCGCGTTTTCCAAGCGGGGCTTGATTCCATCTAGTGCGGGGTCGTTCTTCTCGACGGTCAGTGTGGCGATGATTTCATGCAAGTTTGAAAGATTAACTGACACCGGCAAGGACAGCGGAGTTGCATTTGTTTTGTCAGAGAGGGAGGTATTTATGGAAAGCTCTGGATGCACCTCTTCTCGCGTTACGTGTTGCTGCCCAGAACCCTTTGGCGTTGGAAGAATAATTTTATCCGCGCCGATTACCTGATTGTTGCCAATTCTAACTACCAAACTACTGACAATTTTCTCCAATTCGCGGACATTGCCCGGAAAATCGTATTTGTTGAGTTTGAGCATAGCATTTTCTGAAAAGCAGATACCTCTCTTGCCGCGAGTTGTCATCTCTCTTGTCAAGAAAAACTCCGTTAAAGGGACAATGTCGGTGCGACGGTCACGCAATGGTGGCACGCTAATGGTCGCACCACTGATGCGATGATATAAGTCTTCACGAAACTCCCCCTCATCGATACGCTCGGGCAAATTACGATGTGTTGCGCTTATGATGCGCACATCTACTTTAATATCCTTCTCTCCACCCAAACGACGCACAACTTTTTCCTGTATTGCCCGTAAAATCTTTGACTGAAGCGGCAAGGCCATATCGCCGATTTCGTCAAGAAACAGCGTCCCCCAGTAGCTAGCTCGAAGTATCCCTTAACATCTCGCGTATTGGCGCCTGTACCAGGCAATGTACCGAAAAGTATCGACTCGGCTATCCCTTCTGGTATCGTCGCCGTGTTGAATGCCTCGTAACGGGGTATGCTACGTGAAGACATGTGATGGAGGTATTTCGCCAAATTTTCCTTCCCCGATCCGGTTTCACCTAAAATCAAGATCGGCTGGTCGCTCTCGGCATACACACGCGCAAGGCGATAAACATTGATCATTTCTTTCGAGGCAAAAGCAATATCATCACCCACACCAAGTAATTTCCGCGCTTGATCTATATCAAGCTTTCCACAATCCAGAAGGACGCGCATCAGCTCTCGCTCGTTGATGCCATCCTTAGAAAGATAAGGCTCTTGTGAATCATTTGACTCAATGATCTTAGATTCGTGCTTGCCGGAAAACATGACCACTGGCAAATCCGGGAAACCACCCCGGAGCTGTTTGCGCACGATCAATCCGAACTTATCATCCTCTGATCGGCCTTTGGGTCTATCCGCTTCTAATACCCCAGAATCAAAGCGTACGTCCAGCAGAACAAGATTCCATTGCCAGGCGGCGTCCGCGCCCCAGCCTTGCTTCACGGCTTCGGCAATCACCCCATAATCATTCGTTACTACATTGCCATCCACTCGTTGGCCGGAGCAGAAGAAGGCCTCAATACCATTGGCAGCAGGTTGACTCGACCCACTCTCAGCAATTTCAGTTTTGGAAAGTAAATCATAGCTCAGGTCATCGTAGCGCGCGTATTGGTCGTCTATGATGAGTATGCGTATTGGTTTCATGGCAACATCCCCCCCTTAGGCAAACGTTCCAGTTCCATAACTAGCGCGCTGGCTTTTTCGCGCACACCTTTCCACGCCGTTCTCACTTTACTTTCATTTTCAGGCTGGGCCAGCGCCCATACGCGAGACAATTTTTGCAGCGCTGCTTCCATGCCCATCGCAGCAGCCTCAAGCGACACTTGCAATGCGAGAATGCCGGAGCTTTCGAGATAAGCCGCGTGTACTGTGTCCTGGATCGCGGATTTCATTTCCGCAGTCAAACCACCAAAAGGCTTGAGCGTATCCACCAATTGCGCCGGGCTGAAACCATCGGCCAAACTATCCACCAAACGGGAAAGATCTTGCACGCGCATGGCATATCTGGTCGCCAGATCAGCTCTACTTTGCTGCCAAAGGTTGATAACGGTTTCTATGGAAATATAAAGAACTTCGTTTTCAAGCCAGGAATGCTTGAGCTGGCCACGAAGAGTGTTTGCGTCACAGGCAATGTTCCACGGAGTCAATATCATCGCTGAGGAAGCCACTTGTGAAAACAAATCTCTGATTTTTATCTTAACCTTCGCGATTTTATCGTTATCCCATTCTGAAGCATTGCTCCAGTCTGCGTCATTTTCTCCGCCGATCTCCTTATATTGTTCGCAAGCCTCGCCCCATTGTTTACCTGTCATACAATCCAGTGGCACACTATTTTTCTCATTAGCTACCAACAGTAAATAAGCGGCGACCAACGTTTCTTTCAGTTGAGGCTTATAAAAAACATCTAGGGTACTTGATTTTGAGTTTAAGTATTCCTGCCAAACATCAACCTCATATTCGTTACCTGCTTCAAGGCGTAATATATTCGCAGCGGTCGGGATTGCACTATATGTAAGAACATGAGCAAAATACTTTTCAACATCAATATTTCTGACGTTGCGGTCATGAGCCACCAGCCAATTTATCTTCCCGCCTTCCGGGCATTGACTTATTATCGCCCCCTCCAAATTTTTTTCTGTTGCCCAATCACCCATTGTCTTTTTTATTACTAAGCTGCTAATTTCCACAAGAATTTTTTCAAGGGCATCAGCACGACTCTTATTGTTGTCAATTAGAAATAACTTATCCACCATTGCCTAGATCCCCCTCACAACAATCTACAATCCCAAAACCACAATTGAGCTTACCTTGTATCTGAAAGAAAAAACCAGTCAAGCCTTTAGGTAGGTTTTTCGGAACGTTGTTTCCATTTATACGCTCAGATATTTTTCCTCCCACTCCCCATGTATCTTCTGAACTGGATAAGACTCTTTCACAAACCAACTGGCCAGTGGCCATATCAACCCATTGTGCATATAGTGAATCTGCTCCAGACAGTGTTGCACACTTAGCGATTGAACTTAGATGATTTCCTCTCGTGTCAATTCTCAACTCATTACCGACGAGACCGTTTTCATGAATTGATATGAATGCGTCAATTCCTGCTTCAGATTGTTTTATGTCAACAATGCAATTTACAAAACTATGTTTACCAGGAGTGGTCTTCGATAAGAACATCCGCTCCACATTGGCTTTAGTGTCGAGCTCGGGCGATAGACTGTTATATGCCGAAATTGCATTGGCAAACGTGTCGGCTAATGCTAACGCGTTGAACCAAAGATAATCATATTCGCCAGCGTTAACAGTTATAGAAAAGTTAGTAAATGAATCTTGAAACACCGCATTAATGCGATCTTTAATTACGCGTTTTATTCGTCCGCACTCAGAATTAGTTTGGGATAAATCTTTTAATGAGGGGCGTCCGCTATGACTAATCGGCCTATTGGCTTGGTTAAGGTCGCCATTACCAAAATCCTTCACGAATGGTTTGGGTGCTTTTATAATGAAAGAATTGAAATAATAATCATTTTCGGAAATATGGTTGATGTTTTCTAAATTCCGAAAAGCATGCCAATCCCTGACAGATGCCTTAGCGATTGCCAATTCCTTTTGTAGGTTCAAGTAACTGCCGCTCTGCAGAAAGGTAAGATAGTTCTTTATTTTATCTTTCACCGGAGTTACGTCGACAAGCGGCCCAAGAACTACCGATATAACTGCAATTATATGTTTGGAAGACTGCTTGACCTCAGAAACAATGGCGGTGCATGTTGTTACATTATTTTTTCTTAGGGGACGAAACTCTTCACCGATGGTTTTTAATTGGTCTAAATCTAAGCTCTTATCCAATATACCTATATCACTCAAATTGGTATCAGTGTCGCTTTCAAGAATATGTGTCCAAATAGATGAGCTCTTGTCCATTCTCCCCTCCTCATGAAACTTTTTCCAAAGAGTTTCATTGTGAGCTTTATCGTCACCGTCACCCATGAAACAATTAAATGGGTGATCAAGGGCTGGCATTCGTAATTTCGCCATCTTCCCATCTTCGTACTCAACAAGATAGGGAGCAACAAACAAGATGTCATTATCCCCAACTATATGGATTATGCTTGAAGAAATGAGTTTCAATAGTGCTAGCTCAGATTCAGTTGCTCGACTCATTCATTACCCATCAGATTATTGCTCTGCCTGCATTCAACTATGAATGCGGCCAACCTCAAAAACGTGAAGATGAAACCAGAAGGGAAGCTCAACCTTCTGCGTGTAGCTGCCTTGTTGACCAAGGTCGCTCTTTATGGCATCTGCAATTCGACCCGCTTCATCGGGACTGTGTATGAAACACATTGAATAAGCCCTATTTCGAATCTCTTCTACAATATCTGATGGGCTAAGCTCCCACGACCACCCTAAATCAGGCGGTACTTCAAAACTATAACTTGTCAAGGTTAAACCAAAGGCTTTCCATGTTGACAAATCCATCACTGGAATAGGGTATGGACCAGAACGCTCATTGGAGAGAGATGGTTTAGCCTCCCTGTCACGGTTGCCCTGGTAAATCACTAACACGTTTTGAATCGCCTCAGGAAGGAGCTCTAAGTAATGCGGATTCCCAGTCAATGCGTAGTAAAAAAAAGACACCTCCTCAACCACAACTATATGACGCACCCCACTTCTTGCAGCAATCTTGGTTAATTTTGCCATACTCTGGGGAAAATCCAAAAGATGGGCAACCATGCAAAGAAAGATACAATCAACTCCATCAAGATTAACGCCTGCAAGCTCATCCACCCCGCCTTCTATACACACGACGTTCGGAACGGCATTCTTTGCAATGACGAGCATCTCTTTGGATACGTCAATGGCAAAGAGCTTACCATTGGCATGGCCTCGCCGTTGCATGGTTTGTAACCAGAATCCAGTGCCTGCGCCGAAATCGGCCACCGAGTTTAACTTGACGCTTTTCTCAGCAATCAAGTCTATTAATTCCTCCGCAGGGCATTTGTCGCGTTGCCTACTGGCCTCATATCGGTTCGCACAATGGGAGAATGAGTAAATCATGTTATGTAACCTTTCCTGTTTATTTATTCACCTGCCGGTTTGTAGAGTTCAGCGAGGGATATTTTCCCGCCTACAATATGATTTATTGCGACACTTTTTATTACATTTCCTTTTGAACTAAAGCGATAATCGCCATTTACCCCCTTGAAATCGGAACGGCTCAATGCGTCAACCAGCAATTCGCGATTTTCGGCACCGCCAGCAACGGCTTGAGAAATAAGCGTTGCGGTGTCGTACGCCGTTATTTCATAAAGTCCTGGCGACTTTCCATAACGTTCATTAAAACCATTGCCAAAGTGTTCCGGGATAATCGTACTATCTACGTATGCAATGGAGTAGTACACTTCTGTTAGCACTTGAGGGGGCAGGGATAAATTTTCGGGAGACTCTAACCCTTGATTGCACAGAATAGGGATATTCGGTGATTGCTCACGTATGCTTTGCAATACTGCGCCTAGAGCAGATGAGTAACCTGTTATTACGACGGCATCCGGTTTTTTGGCAAGTGTTTTGGCTGCCAAGGTACGGATATCAAGTGCTTTTTTTTCATAACTATCTGTATAAACAACCACAATCTTATTTTGCTCAAAAAAATGAGTAAATTGCATTGATGACGCCTTACCACCCGCGTCATTTATATACAAAATAGCCACTTTCTTAGGCTTTAATTTTTCAGTTGTGTACTTCACCAAGGCTTCTGTTTCTTGAGCAGAATTTATAATGGTACGAAAGATACCCTTGCGTCCATCTGTTATATCCGGTGAAGTTGCTGTTGAAGTAATTAAAGGCAGCCCAGATTGCGTTGCTACGTCGCGTAGTGCCATCATATCGCCAGAAGTGACAACCCAAAGAGCAATTGTACTGTCATCAGCTAATACCTTTTGCGCTAAAGTGGCCGCAGTTTTAGGTTCGCCCATAGAATCCAGAAGATCAAATTTCACTGCGGTTGCACCATCTATAGTGGCCATCTCTGTTCCATGCTGAATCCATTCGCCATAAACCGATGCCGGTCCTGTCATTGGCGCAATCACCGCGACTTTTTTAACAGAGGTATCAGATTCTTGTTTCTCATTACACCCCCCAAGAGCTAACGCGACAAACATCGCAACCAAAAAACTTTTTTTCAATCGATTCATCAAAAACTCCAATAATTTTAGTCGTGTTCTATAAATATGGCAGTAGGCAAAGATTGCGACATAATGTTTGCGTCGGCAGCCACGCCGGCAGAAGGCTCGTCAGCGAGAATAATATTACCGGACGACAACACAACCATGCCCCATGCCAATTTTTGTTTTTGCCCGCCGCTTAGCATACCGGATGATTGATTGGCTGAAATGTCTTTAGCCCACTCGGGAAATTTTTCACGGAAGCGTTCATAGCCCTCTCTCCCAACTGCAAGTTGCAGGTTCTCCCGCACCGTGAGTGAGGGGAATACATTGTCCCGCTGCCGCATATAACGTATACCTCGTGCAGTGCGTTCGTGGGTAGGTAGCTTTGAAATATCTTCCCCCCTGAATAGAATCCGACCCTCGTTTAGCGGCAATACTCCGGTAATTGCATTGAACAGAGTGCTTTTGCCCGCTCCGTTTGGGCCGGTGATACGCACTTGCTCGCCTTCGAAAACATCCAGGCTGACATCATCAAGCACAAGCCGTTGTCCAATTCGCACACAGACGTGTTCGATTTGCAGCAGCGGCGTACCGCCTGACTCGCGCTTTTGTCCCCTTATCCATTCAAAATTCAGCAGACCCATTTTAGCTCCAACTCCTCGCGTATCAGCGCTCCTTCATTGAGAGTATAGCGAAGATCACACACCGGGGTAATGGCATCATGGTTATGTTCTACGATGAGCATGGCACGGTGCGTCGCGTTGGCCAAGCGGTTGAGGTCTTCAACGAGTTTTGCGGCTGAGTCGTGATCAAGGCCTGCTAAGGGTTCATCAAGTAACATCACTTTGGAGCCGGTCTGCAACAGGCGGGCAATGGCAACACGCTTGGATTGTCCCACAGAAAGCTGATCGCCGGAGGAGTCGGCACGGTCCGCCATGCCAAGCATATCGAGCCAAGCGAGCGCCTGCGAGCGGAATTCGCGCTCTTGTTGTTTGACTTTGCCCAGAGCGAAAAGCGCGAGCGCCGGGTTGATGCCGATAGCGTGCGGCGAGGCGGCGAGGACGTTTTCCAGTACGGTCATGGTGGAAAACAATCGGATGTCCTGCCACAATCGCGCCAGACCGAGGCGCGCGAGCCGATCCGGCGTTTCATTGAGGATGTCCACCCGTGTGCCATTGAATTCTAGACTGGCTGTACCTGTATCTGGTTTGAGGAAGCCGGAAAGTACGTTGAGCAGGGTAGTCTTGCCGCAACCATTAGGGCCGCGCAGCAATGCAATCTGTCCGCCAGTGAGATCAAGATTCGCACCGCACAGCACCTGCTGCCCGCCAAAGGCGATGGAAAGCCCCTCCGCTTTCAACCGGACGCGTGGCAACAACGTCTCTTGGCACGATTGTGTCGCTGGGATGTCGCTTGCTCTTTCTAATACTGCGCAAATTTGTGTCATCATTGGTATCGGTACGTTCCCGCTAAACCCTGCGGTCGCAGGTGCATCATCAGAATTAACAGCAAGCCGTATGCCAAGAGGCGCACATTGGCTGCCACGGCATCCGGTAATTGCAGAAAGCGAAGCGCCTCGGGCAACAGGATCAGCACTGCCGCTCCCGTGAGTGGCCCACGCACATTGCCGGTTCCGCCAATGACGACCATGCTGAGCATGAGGATGGATTCGTCGAGCGAGAACGAGGTGGGATCTATGTAGCTGACGTAGGAAGCGTAAAGTCCGCCGGCAATACCGACCATGGCCGAGGCGAGCGCGAAGGCTTGAAGTTTGAGCCAATTGACAGGGATGCCAATTGAGTACGCGGCAAGTTCGTCGTCGCGCATCGCTTGCAGAGCTCTACCGAACGGCGACCATTTGAGCAGCGCCATGACCATGCCCAACCCCGTCGCGAGTACCCCGTAGAGCACAGTTATGGAGCCTGTAGTTACAAAACTGTAACCAGCCATAACAGGACGGGCAATTCCGGAAATACCGAAAGGGCCATTGGTCAGATCAGTCCAATTATACAGCGTGGCATAAATAAGGGTCTGCACCGCAATGCTGATCATCACGAAATAGTCGCCCTTAAAACGCCAAGCCGGAAGCGAAACGAGGAGGCTCAGTACGCCCGCCGCAAATGCTCCAACCGCCAATCCCGGAAAGAATCCCCAGCCGAGTTTGGTCCACAACAACGCTGCGGTATAAGCTCCGATGCCGTAATAAGCAGCATGCGCCACTTGCAATAGGCCGCCGTAGCCAATCAGTAGATTGAGCGACATTGCGACGATGGCGTATATTTCGAAATAGATGATGAGGTGATAGAGGTAGTTCATGCGCCCTCCTCAAGCCTTACCTTGCGTGCAAATATGCCTTGCGGCCGGAAAAACAAGAACAATCCTAGAAGCGTGAACGTGACTGCTTCCTCCCAGCGGGCGGAGCCGAACCATACCACTTCGGCACGCAATACACCGAGCAGTACGCCTCCCAAAAATGGGCCGATGAAGCTGCCCGTGCCGCCGATAATCATCGCAACCATACCAAGCAGTACTGCTTTGAGGCCAATATGCGGGTCGAAGCCAACGTCCCATGCAACAGCAAGTGCGGCTATCGATGCGAGCGCAGCACTTAGACCGAAAACCCAGCGGCGAAGGACACGCACATTGCGTCCGAGCAGCGACACCAAAATCGGATTGTCAGCTAAGGCCCTAAGTTCCAGCCCGCGATTGGCACCATTCAGCCAGATGAAAAGCGCTACTGTCGCCAAAAGAGTAAGCACGGGCCCCAGTACTTGAGCCTGTGCCAGCGTGACCTCGAATACTGTCCAGGTTTGATCCACACCAATCCGCAACACTTGAGTCTCGTTGCCCCAGGTGAGCGCGATGCATTGGACAATTACAATATAAGCACCCAGCGAAGCAATTAGATGAACCTCAGCCGGTGCCCTTTTACGCGAGAACGGCCAATGAATGCTCTCGTCTATCAACACCCCCAAACAAACCGCCGTAAAAACGGCGAGTACCGCCGCCATCCAAGCGGGCAGACCGACTGCAATTGTTGTGATCACCAGATATGGTGCCAGTGCGCCGATACCCCCAAGAGCGAGGTGAAACACCTTCGTGGTACGGTACACCAGCGCAAATGCCACGCCGATGGCACCGAAGAGTATGCCTTGAAGTAAGCCGTTAAGAAATATTTGCATGGATTACGAGATTCGGTTATCTAATGTTGTCAGCACAAGTAGTTGTTATGTCGATACGAGGCAATAACCATACCACATCCAGAAAGATGTAAGGCTTATTAGCCGCCAAGCAATCCACCTTAGCCTGCGGGTATCGGCGGTATGCTTTCGCAGAACCACACTACGAGATCTTGCTAATTGTCTACACTTCACTGTTGCTTTTGCGCTTTCCAGCAGAAGTATCAAAGAGCGTTGAAAGCTTCCCAGTTTTCTCAATTAAAAACGTCAAATTTTTACCACGAATCATTGCTATCTTATTGTTCTAAAGCTATTTCTAAGTTTAATTAATGGAAAAAGTAACGTTGAAAATGGCAAAATTGGATACTTTTTACATGCTTATACAACACAGGCCACCATAACGTTTGTCTATCCAAACAATTGATAAATACACTCATGACCGATAACGGTGCCTTGATTGACTTTTATCCCCCCCGAGACTGGCTCCAGACTACAGTCCAGAAGAATTCTTCCAATCACTTCTTCAGTCATTTTCAGGACTTTAGTAGCCTCTGATCTGCGATTATCCGCTCTAATTCTGTGCTTGTTTCGGTCGATAGTCCAGCTGGCCAATATTCCGTTTCAATTATTGGCAAATCGTGGCGGGTGATATAGCCAGCAATGGGGCAATCTGTTTCTAGTCATTCTTTGCTTTTCCAATGCTGTAGAGTACGCTATACAGCAATTCTCCCTGGTCAATTTTCAATCGGCGCCAACACACAGAGGCTACCCAGAAAAACCTGGATCGTTATTTGGTGACAATTGATGAAATTGAAGCCATTACTGGTGAGAAAATTCCAGTGGCTGATTATGCGAAACATGATAAGCCGAGTGTGTCGTGGATTATTCCACGAGGGTGTAATAAAGGTTAATGAAACACACTCTTTGAATTATAAAGATGTTGACACCGGTTGAAATTTTACTATTTTCAAAGTCTTATGCCGAAAATTGACTGACCAGCACAGCAGACAGAAAACCATCGTTAGTCCAGATAGTTATGGCTGATAGGAATGGTCAATTAACAATCGATACGTCTGACCAAATTCCAATCGGCGCCATCACTATGTTTATACACTTGACCTATGACGCCCCCCAACCCATACTCTAGCTTTAGTTAAGCGCCCATAAATTAAATATCATAGATTTTGTAATACAGGCTAATCAGTGGCTATAGAAAATAATACAAAAGGTAAATTGGTTCGCTGGAATGAAGACAAAGGGTTTGGTTTCATAAAGCCTGATAATGACAACGCTGATATTTTTATTCATATTTCGGCATTAAAGAGCATGAGCCGGGCACCTATAGTTGGTGATATTATCCACTATGAAACTGGCTTCGGTGATAATGGCAAAACTCGTGCGATCAACGCCAAAATCGAAGGCGTACCTCAAGCACTGGCTTTGGTCCCAATAGCTAGAAAAGCAAGACCTGAAAGGGCAAATCATCAGATACGTAATACGTATGTACACAGAACCACTCGATCAACACGCGCAAAAAGAGGAAGTAAAATTATTCCAATAATGCTGATCATAATGATTGTGTTTGCAACCTATAGCAGAATAATCTCTCAGAAATCCTATCCAGATAGCTCTAAGTCAGAAATAGCAAAAATAGCCGAACCACCCAAATTGGCTGAAGCGTTTCAATGCCAAGGCAAGGTGTATTGTTCGGAAATGACTTCTTATGATGAAGCGCTATTTTATTTGCGCAATTGTCCAGGCACAAAAATGGATGGCGACAATGATGGTGATCCCTGTGAAAGCCAGTTCTAACTTTTTAATAAAAGTTACCTAAGGTGGGGCTTGTTCATAAATGAGTGACGCAGTTCGACCCGTTGCGGTCTGTCATCCGAAGTGACTCAATGACAGCGACTTGACCGTTACCAGTCATTGATGCCGTCGCCGATGATATACAGAAAGGAAAATTAAATGCAGATCAATAAATTATCGTGTCGAAAATCATTTTTAGGTAGATATACAGTTAACTATTTAATTCCTTGTTGGGCATCATCATAGAAGCTCCTTCTAAGCGCAATTGATACCAGCAAAATTCGAAAAAACAACGCAAGGATTACCGTCACGATGCTAGAAGTTCTGCTCAGAGTTCACCGAGACCCCGACGACATTGATTTCAATTCGATTTGGGAGAATGGGCTCTTTGTCTTTGACTCGAACGTACTGCTGGATCTGTATCGCCTTCCTGAGTCCGCGAGTAACGACTTAATTGGTGTACTGCGAGATGATCAACTGCGCCAACGAATCTGGATTGGTTTTCAAGTGATCGTTGAGTTCTTAAACAATCGTCACGAGGCAATAAGCGATCAAAAGAACAAGTTCAATACAGTGAGAAGTCTTCTTGAAGAAGCGAGCAATCAGTACGACGAAGTATTCGAGAAACTGGCTGACGATCTGGGAAAGCTCAAGCTAAAACAGCGACACTCGCTCATTGATCCGGACAAATTCATCACACCAGCCAAAATCGCAGAAGGCAAATCTTTGATTGAAGCCTTCTTAAGCGAACTCTCTGTTTTGGAAAGCAAGCAGTCTGATGTTAATGATCGAGATCAGATAAAAGACGTTGTCCTTGAAATATTCGCCGATAAGGTCGGTGAAGGCTTCGATCGCAAGGAGCTAGAGGAAATCTACAAGGCTGGAGAAAAGCGTTACGAAAACAACGTCCCCCCAGGCTACAAGGATAAATCAAAACAAGGCTCCTATACGGTTGAGGACAAAGAGCTAATTAGAAAGTATGGCGATTTAATCCTCTGGAAAGAAATAGTAAGAAAGGCCAAGGCAGACGAAATTACTAGCGTTGTCCTTGTCACGGGAGACATCAAAGAAGACTGGTGGCTTGAAAAGAGAGGCAAGAAGCTCGGGCCACGAAAGGAACTTTTGAACGAAATCTACACTGAGGCGCCTTGTGTTCAGACTTTCTATATGTATGACACTGCCAGCTTCCTCAAGCACGCAAAATCACGCCTTAAAGCTAACGTTAAGGACTCCTCAATAACTCAAGCTAAGAATCTTATCGAGAAAACTAGGCAGAGCCGAGTCGTGGCAGAGGAGGGATACATCTTCGTACCGGAATGCATTAAGTTGGCTGCCTCGAACATACTGAAGTTGAGGGTTGGAATTGGACGATCTGTTCACAACCTTCCTCCTGTGCGACTTGATCGTGCAAATTTATTTCGCTGTTTGTGCGAGATATTCAGTAACGCAATCGAACATGGCGTTCACGAATACATCGGCGCTCAAGCCAAGGATAGAGAGGATACGATTCTGCTACGGTTCAAGAACAAGGTATCGCCGAACACTCCCATACCGCAGGTTGAGTCCGGGCAAGTAGTCTCATCCCCATTTCGCGGATTAGGGTTACAGGATGTACATGACCTCATGTCAAAGGAAGGGGTATCTGTCAGTACCGTTAGGACGGAAAAAAGCTTCACGGTGGAATTACATATTCCAAAATCAAAGTTCTTTCGTGATGCCACTCTGATGCCTGGCTAGGATTAAAACTACTTAATTTCCATCAGGCATGCCGCCCAACCCGTAGGTCAACACGGACCTCGCGCACAAGGTGCGCGAGGCCGATTACATTCAACGTTGAATGGCAGCTCATTGAATCCCTACCGACACTGAGCGCAAAGCTTCGGATGTCAACTAGTGGCCGAACTTGCTCTGTCAAACCCGAAAGGACAAAACCGACCCTAAGCCGCCAAAAATGAGTCAATATGCAACGACAAGAAATTGTAAAAAGCTGTCATCAAAATGTAGGTGCGATTAGCTTGCGTAATCGCACATTTCGAAGCCAACATACCTCCGATTACGCTATCGCTGACCGGAGCGGGCTGAAATAAATAATCGGGGGAAATGGTTTGAAAGAAATATCGAACTCTGTCCCTTTAACTCGCGTTCATATCATTCCTCTTTTCCGCAAAGAGGAATGAAGCAAGCAGCCCGCGAGGGGAGCCTAAATCGCCGGGTTTAAAAATGGACATGTCGCCAAACACCAAAAAATTGTCCTTAGCTCGTGAGACACCGACGTTCAGCATGCTGGGGCTGCGATCCATGAATCCGCCGTCTGCGTCCCGAGAGTAAGTTGGGGAGAAAATCACCAACAAACGTTCGGCCCCTTGCAGGGAATGAACGGTGCCGACGGTCATCTCACCATCTTCTTTACCTACACGGATGCCGCGATCCACACATGCCTCAGTAATAGCGGCGACCTGCCCACCAAATGGTGTTACCACACCGATGATCTCATGTATTTGTTTGCCATACTTGGCTTCCAGCCCGTCTCGGTGATGAACGATCCATTCTGCGATGGTCGCTGCTTCAATCTTGTTGGCCCTACTGCCGCCACGACGCTCACATTTGCCGTCAATATGAAGATAGCCCATTGCAGGTAATCCTGGCGCTAAACCACGTGGCCCGCGCTTCGGAATCAGCTTGTTGTGATAGCAAAGAGCATTGCAGTACCCCACGATTTCGTCATAGCAGCGTCTGTGCTCGTAAAGGAACATGCCTCGCGCCAAGTCCTTGTCATAGTGATATCGAGTGGCTTTTTGGGCGATTTCCATAACACTACCTGATGCTGCAGATTTTCCAAGTTCTGCAATTCTGTTGTAGTTGGCCTGAACATTAGCGTGCTCCATGATATTGGCTTTAATCAAGTTCCCGATATCCACCTGTGGCGTCATCCTCCAGATGGGCTCGATTTGGAGCGTGTCCCCAATAACGAGAGCCCGTTTAGCCAGTGAAAAAGATGCGCCCGCTACCTCAGGTAACACTTGCCCCGCCTCGTCAACAATTAAGAGATCAATAAAGTCGTAGAGATAGTCGGGTACGTATGCATTGCTGTTACGTTCATATCGGTTGACTTTCAACTCTTTCGGCAGCATGAAAAAAGTTGAGACCACACAAGGGGTCAACATCATTCTCCTGCGCCAGCGTTTTGTGACAGCAACAGCACCTGTTTTCTTTTTTTCTTCTGCCAATGTATTAAGTGCCCCCTCCATTTCAAGGAGCCAACGCGCCTCCCAGTAATGGGTTGCATGAAGAAATGCAGGGAATCGAATGGAAGTATCTGCCACTTTGTCACATGCGGCCAATGTCCTTAATTCGGGGGGAGTCTCCATTCCTAGGCAGTCGGTGGCATTCGCCCATTGAATTACAGCGTCACTGTGTGCCTTCATCACCTTCTTGCCACGCTGGAGATCAATCTTGAGGGCTGTCAGTTCCTCATTTATGCCGTCAGCATTGATTTGTATTTCATTCGTGAATTGATCGACGCTAGACCACTGTTTATCAGGGAAAGGAACCGGCCATAACCTTTTTAAGAAGCTCTTTGCGAGCAAAAGGCGCTTTCTATTTACGGGGGGCAGCCACGACAGCAGCGTGTATAACCATGACTCATTCCCGAGGAACTTTTCCCACCTATCCATCAATGCCTTGTACTCACTCAAGGCGTCATCTTTGACAGAGACCGCGCTTTGACGCGTTGCAAGGGTTTCAGCAGGCGATGTGCCAAGCTCCTCATACATTGCATGTGTAGCCAACTGCAATGGGGACCATGCTGTTTCGATGGCCTTCAATTTTCTTTCGGCGCCCTGAATCAACATTTGTAGCTGAGCACCAATGTCCTTAACTGAAGGCTGAATGAGGTCTGGATATGCAGTATTTGCGGCCTTCAAAAACTCATCCTTAGCTCGGGTGTAATAGCTCTGTTCCTCAACAGTGCTGAAAAATGATCGTGTTTGGTACTTCCCGGTGGACTGTTTTTCTTTACTCGCTGATGGAAAGTACGCGCCAAAACTCTTGATGTCGGGCAGCCAGCGCCCTGCAAACGGCCCGACGCCTGTCGAAAAATCTTTGGCAAAAGCGTCGATGATGTTTGTGACAGCTTGGTTATTTGTTGATGCTGCGGCAATCACAGGCGGATCGCCGCCATCCAACGCAGCGCGAACCCAATGCGAAGCAACAACCGATAGCAACATCGTTGTCTTACCAGTACCTGGCGGGCCATTGACTCCCAATATCTCACCGTGTTTGGATACAAGCTGGTGCGTCAAAGAATCGCGCTGCGCATCCGCCAATGGGTGGGTGTCTGAAGAATGTCCAAGTCGAAGAGAAAATCCTGAGCCGGGTGATAAACAAGGTTCTGGCGACTCAATATCTTCCGAAGTGTATTTCTCGAATAGAGGGGAAGATGGTGCTTGGGTCCTGATGTTATCGTAGAGCGCCAAAATGTGCGTGCTCGCCCCCACCACGTCGCTATCTTTAACGATGGTCCAACATTCGTCCATCTGGAATGGAGCCGTTTCCTCCGGCCAGCCTGCAGCGACCTTATTGAGCATCGCCTTGCAGTAATCCAAATATGCTAACCAACGTTCATGGTGCCATTCGTCAGCATCGCGTTTGCCAATCGTCTGTTTGTCAAATTTAGGCACATCGTGGTCAGTCAACCACACGTCTAAGTCTGTCACAGCCCCAACCGCAAAGGAGCCCTTGTCAAGTGGTTCCAAAATATCACGCGGGATGACAGTGTTTTCGTTCGGATAAATTCTCCCTTGACGATCCAGCACAGCTTGACTGACTATGGGCGTAACAACTTCGGGAATTCCACTTGATCTCGCTCTTCCATGCTCAAGATGGGAATGGTAAATGTAGGGACGGATGGTGATTTCTACTTCATCAACGTCTTGACCAGTCTGTTGGAAAAACTCCTGGATAAGTTCAGCACCCACCCGCCCATGTTGGAGTTCGATGCCCGGGCGCAGGTTCAGCTTTTCAATATCTGTTCTTTTGAGTGTACCTTTGCCTAAATCGGCATCGGCTAAACAGATGCGCCAATATTTGGCGTATGCAAGGCTTTTTTGTTGCATCTACATTCAATCCTTTTTTCAGTGGAGAATACATTTACGGAAATTGTCAATCTAGTGTTTAATTGCAAAAATTAGATGTTTTATTTTTCAAATTAAGTAATTGATATTTATAAATAAATTATCTGAAGAATACGATTCGAATTAATGCAATTAAGCACTAGTTGTCGCCTCAATGCAAAAATCTTATGCGGCTATTTTATCTTGATTATCGGTTTCCTAGGACTTAAGTTGTTTTGGATTTCGGACGCATTGGCCACCGAATGCAGCGATAATGACGCCGCCCAACATCTCAACGAGGCCAGGGCTGAACTCTTTCAATTAATCAACAAATCCCAACAAAGCGTCGCCTGAGCAACTACTCACAAAATATTTTCGCTTAAGCCCATGCCTGGATTGGAAAATACTGTTGTACATAAGCAAAAGTCGGGTAAAGTAGAGAACAGGATTCCGCTTACCGTGGGCTTGGTCTATCTGTTTCCGCCCCTTTCGTCCGGCGGAAAGCCGGGGGTCAGAAAGTCGGGGGTCAGGTCTTTCAATCAAGCATGTATAGCTAACATGGAAGACTGTTACCCATTCAATTGCTGTCACTCAAAACTGTACGCAGCAGTCCGCTTTTGGCCGACTGCTGCCGGTCACGGTGGTCAGCGATAGATCGTTACCCGATATTAACCAACGTCCATTTCTTGTCGATAGCTGGTGTTCGTGGTTCGCAAATTTAGTTCTAAAAAATATCAACACGAGCAGACAGCGGCTTGAAATTTTCATTCTTTTTGCAAAAACTATAAAGAACTATAATTGATTATAATTTTATTAGTCACATCAAGTTAGGCCGACTTTGTTGTTCTATTTCCAAGGTAGGACTAATCACAGCGATGCCTAAGCCAAGAACCTTAAAACTCTTAGACTCTGGTCAACCTGAGATCGTTACCCGTAGCCATTTCGTGATCGGCGACAACACTTAGCAGTTAAGATTGATTAACTAGTGAATTATCTAATGACTGATAAACCTTCAGCTGGCCTTCTAAGTTGGAAATCAAACTCCCTGCTGCGGCAGCGGCTTTGCTGACCTTTTCCAAATCGACTTTAACTTCTGTCAATTCCAGAGCGACAGATTCATAACGAACGCTCAATTTTGCAAGCTCAACATTTTTGTCAAAAAGTTCAGCATCTTTTTGTTTTAGCGCTTTGTCGTAGATTTCCTGTGAGGACTGCTTTCTCTCAGCCAGTGCGGCATTTAGTTTTTCCAGATCGGCTATTTTCAGTTTCAGGTCGGTAATGGAAAGGGTCAGATGCTCGTTATCTTTCGATAACCCCATATTGAGTTTTTCAGCGTTATTGAGCTTGTCTGTGATTTGAGTAAGGTCCAGGTGTTTACTGGAGAGATCCTTTTTCATGGCTGTCAAAGCATCCTCAATCTGCTCAATTTTCGCCTCCTGGTCTTCGGAAAACTTGAAGGCTTCCTCAACCTTGGCCTTATTGATTACTTCCGCCTGTTTCAAGGCTTCACGTTGGATTTCAAGTTCTGCGTCAGCGATGGCCTTGGCGGCATGCCATACCTTCTTGACTAGGTCCTCCCCGGCTGTGGCCAACTCCCGAGGTAGGTTGACCACAGCCGGGAGCGCTTCAGCCTTAATTGCCTGTGCCTGATCCGTGTCGTTCCAGCTGTTCAGGTACTTGGTGATAGTAGTCATGCTACCTCTTCCCAGTTGTCCCCGCAATTTTATAACGGTGGGCCGTTCGCCCTGGCCGGCCATATCGATACAGGCGGCGTGAACTTCTTCTTCAGTGAGTCTAGAGCTGGCCATTTCATAGGTCCTAATCAAGTTGAGCTGGATCAAGCTTACCATAATATTTTATAACAAAATCAAATAATTACGTAATTATGTTATTATGATAATTACATAATATTAAGCTTGGCCGTTCTCGCAACCTTTATGAAAAATCCAGGAAGGGCTTGACTTAGAGTGTGATGTAGAATCCAACCTGAGTATGTTCTTGCTAGACGTAAAACAACTGAGAATCGTTGGTTTTCTACCTCGATACGCTATAAGTCGATGACAATCGGTGCATTGACAGGCCGGTACCTATCATCGCAAATTGAAGCATTGATGAAGGTTGTGCCGCTGTGTTTCAGCACCCCATAGCCCTCATGGATATGCCCGAAAACATGTACTTTGGGCCTGACCCGCTGTAAGGCTGCTAGTAAGTCATCACAACCGACGTGTTCACCGCTAGGGATCTGGTCCAGGATGCCGCAGGGTGGCGAGTGGGTGATGAGCACATCAATATCATTGGGGATTTTGGCCCAGACATTGGCAAGCTGGGGTCCGCGCGGCAGATTGAAAGCCCAGTTCATAAACTCAGGTTGCCAGGGGGAGCCCCAAAACTTCACTCCCTCTATTTCAACGCCACTATCTTCCAAATAGATCGCGTTTTTAACCAGCAATTTGGCCGCTTCACGGCCTGCGTCAGCCAGCACCCAATCGTGATTCCCGGCCACCAGCAGCTTGTGCCGGTGGGGCAGCCGCCCCAGAAAACGGTCAAAGAGCTCAAGTTCATAGTCATGACCGCGAAGGCAGACATCGCCGGCAACAATCAATACATCGCCCTCCGGGACCTGTAAAGCCTGGGGTGGGAAATGGGTGTCGGAAAGACAAACGATGCGCATGCCTTGGCTGGGCTTAGATGTCAGCTGCATTGTTGCATTAGACAGGACCTGAACTGAAGTTTCTTTTCGCGCCTGCACACGGCTCTCTTCTATTGTTAAGCTCTCGTTTTCTTCACAGATTGTCATGATTGCTTCCATAACGTTGTGCAACATTTTAATTTTTGTCGCACAACAAAAGATTTAGTTTCCTACCGCTAACAATATTGATCGCTGACATCAATTTCATCGTTAGCCTCATTGGCTGATTTCCAGTATTTCCAAACATATTCAGCATCACTCGTAATGCCAGGTTGTCCCTCCAACTGATAAACCCGACCACTGCTTGTCGAGATACGCATTCGCTCACGATCAAAAGCTTGAATAGACGTTGATGCCCTGCCACTTCGCAATAGGGGAATATAGCCCACTAAATGCCGCGTCCGTTCTTCCGAGCCGCAGCACAACACTTCTCGCACAGACCATCTGATTATGTTTTCCGGGTATTCGTCGGGGGGATCGACGGCATAAATAGTCATCGTGTTATCCTCAAATTAAAAGTGATATTTTTATTTCGAATGCAATAGCGATGGTTTTTCCATCCAGCATTTTTTCACCAAGGGGTTCTTAATGCCCCATCATGATCTTAGGTTAATGCATCAGTCGGTATTCGTGAGTCACATCAACCTCATCTCGAACCTCATTCAGTGCTTTCCATTGCGCCCAGACATATTCCGCGTCGGGGTCGAAACCGGGCTGACCTTCGAGCTGGTAAATGCGCCCGCTCGTCGTTTTAATGCGCATCGTTTCGCGATCGAACGACTGGATCGCGGACGTAACTCGGCCCGCGCATTTTCGGGCTATGTAGCCGATTAAATGGCGGGATTTATCATGGGAGTCCTTGAATAGCGCTTCGCGTATAGACCAACGCACAATTGTTTCTTTAGGTTCTTCGTAGATTGGGGCTACACTAAAAATAGGCATCACAATTCTTCCTCTGGGTTTAACACTATCACGCGGGTTGAAATCCTCTGGACTCATGTCATATCGGCCATTGCCCGAGGATTTTCCAGCTGAGTTTCTGAGAACGGCATTGCCGCAGGCAGCGATCAACTCTTTCTGCACAAGTCTTGGTTCTAGCTCGCACTCAATGATTTTACTGACGACTGTCGACGATAAATCCTCATTAAATTGCTCTCCCCAGGGATAATTTTGCCGGATTTTCTGGTAAATCGAACGCAACACTTTTTCCATTTCCTTTTGTGTGGGTCGTTTGACTTCAATCACGGTAAAGCGTGAGAGGATGGGCTCTGGAATTGACTCGGCCCTGTTCGCGGTCCCTGCCCAGACGATATGGGAGCAGTCGGCGGCAATCTCTAAGGCCTCATCGACAAAGGCGGCCGAAGTTTCCTTTTCTAATAATTGATATAAGGGACCTAGCGGATCATAGCGTTGATCGCCGCCGGATTTGTCGATCTCATCAACAACGATTAATGGATTTGCGTTGTGACCGCGAGCCAAGGCTTCCACAATGCGTCCCGGCTTGCCTTCCGACCAGCCCGATGACATCCCACCCAATACAAACCCCGCCGTGATACCGGATAAGCTGATCAGTTCGAAATGAGTGGAAACCAGCTTGGCCAACTCATGGCAAAAGGCTGTTTTCCCAACCCCGGGAGGACCGGTCAATAACAGTGGATTGGCCGAAAAGATCACTTGATCCGAAAGCTGCGCCAGCGCAAATTGCTGACGGTAAAAATCGATAGCATCAGAGAAATTTGGAAATGACATGCGTAATTGCTCAAGCTGTTCAGGGATATCATTGGGTAAGATGGCTAAAGTTAAAAAGCCATCCGTTTCACCCAAATAATCAATGTAGCGCTGATGATTTCGATATAAATTACTTCTTTTCTCGTGAATATTGAGCACGGCATGCATTTTGTCGATATCAAAGACTTCAATGACATCGGGCATTTGCGAGGAATCGATTTCTTTTTCCGGTTCATTAACAGCGGCTTTATGTTTTAAATAGTGCCGGAGCTTATTATTTTTTGCGTGCGAATACATAAATAGGTCATTTATTGGTGATTCAGCTCATTCTCTGATTTATCGTATTTATCGGTTATGTCTATTTCATAAATGATGCGGCTGACTTTTTTAAAACCACTCCAAATTTCTTCGGCTTCATCAGTAAGTCCAGAGCTGCCGTATAGTAAATACAATTTGTCTCTATTCTTGCAACAGATCAGCTGTTCTTTTAAATAAAATCGTTTGATGCATGCAATATCAAGCCTGCGACAATCAGGCGCATAACCGACCAAATATGACTCATAGAAATTGCAGTGTTTGAATACAACTTTTCTAATCGACCAATCATATATTTCTATCATATATACTAATTTTATTAATATTTGATAATATTAAATATGTTATAATAATCATTATTTTATGTTTTTTTTTAAATTAAAATTTTTGACAAGTCATTACAATAATAAATACACACCAAAAACTGATGCCTGAGCTGCATTACAAATAAAACAATATGTGCTTAGTATAATCAGAAAAACTAAAAAATGAAACTTATAGTACGTGAACTTTTAGTGAGTGCTCTTATTAGCTGTGGACTTAAAGAGGTGTGATTTCTAGTATCGCTTCAATGAAATCAAGTGTGTACTAAAGAAAATGATCGATAATCAAGATGTTTGTGTACAATTTGGCAAAAGACTTTGTCGTCTTAGAAAAGAAAAAAAGTCATGGTCTCAAGAGCAACTTGCTTTGGAAAGCGGCTTAGCAAGAAGTTACGTTAGTGGCGTTGAAAGAGGAATTCGAAATATTTCGTTGAAAAATATTTGTAAACTCGCTGAAACACTAGAAATAAGCCCAACTGAACTTCTTATATTTCCAGATGAGTGATAATTTGATATTTATTAATTTGCAACATCTTCTAGGTTAGAAAAATGTCAGACTAAGTCTACCGGACAAAAGAAGGTAATGGAGAAAAATCATAGATTATTCTTGATACAAGCAGAGTTATTCTGTAGCAAAGTTGGGCACATCCAATTGACTGTGACGAAACCCACACAACCTTAAAGTCAATTAATATGTTCCTGGATAGTTTAAGGCCACTATAGCAACGCATAAATCAGAGCTTATTAGCTACAGGAGCTTTTATCTTTTTGTAAAGAATTTCGTAGAAATAAGAGCAATTATTTACATTAAAATAAAAGTATTTTTTAAAAAAATAACAAACTATCCTTTTTATTCATATACTTATTGTATAATAAATATATACATAACAACTCTCAGGTGAATTTAACCGTTCTAGGAGCCCTGTTGCCCGGTGAGACCCTTTGCCGTTATTAACAAGTAACAACTTGGGAGTAATTAAAATGGATAACGATACCTTAATAAATCAAGCGCGGCGTCTATATGCCGTATTACATGTCAAACAATATATGCGAGCTATAGAAAACAAAGCTCAGTTTGATCGTCTGGACCGCTTGGTAATGTGGGCTTATTGCCGTTACCAGCGTCGGTTAAATCGCTGTGTTTTGTGTTATCAGCATCGGTTAAGCGACTGTAATCGGGAGTTTTTGGGACATAAACGGAAGTTTTGCCCCGCGAGCATCCATCATTCACATGATCTAGAATCGATGGCTAAGGACGCATAAGAGAAAAAGGCGTAATCCTATCGAACGCTAACGTTAAACACATCGGTCAAAACGTCGGCAGACCTTTTAGATTCTTGTTGTGTTTGAGTATTACAAAAACGACAAGATCGGTTCAATGTTCCGATCGACCGTTTGTCACCGTATAGTCCGGTTGGGCCGAAGCCGTGTAAAAGCCCAGCTACGAGCTTTTCAAAGTAATACCTACCTACTAATAGGCGTTCATACGTATTCTTATTGCGTCCAAGAACGTGTATTTTGATTAAAAATGAAAGATAAATAAGTAATCTCTATCTCTTTCATCTTTACTTTATTTCAGTCCCATAAATCAGCTATTCATGATTGTTATGAATACCGCAATTGCACTTAATAACCCAGTCAGCTTTCGATGTAATCAGCGGGGCGCCACCCACATCTAATCATTCAACGATAAGTTTCTGGAAATTCATATGCAGAATTACTATCCACCGGAATATAAAAAGCTTCAGTTTCATTGCATTCATTGTGCTGTCTATTCCGTACATTCTTGGCAGAATTTTTATTGCTGGAATAAATTGCACGCCGGGTATTCTATTCATAAACCCCTTGAATATTGCGTTTGCGAACACTGCAAAAAATGGTCGTACTGGTACGATGAGCGCATGATAGTCCCTTCAGTAGCGCTTGTTCCGCCGGCTCATATAGACATGCCGCAAGAGTGTGTTGCGGACTATGACGAGGCAAGAGGTATTGTTGATATTTCTCCCAGAGCCGCATCGGCTTTGCTGAAACTTGCGCTTCAAAAAGTGATGATTACGCTTGGGGAAGAAGGTGAAAATATCAACAAAGATATCGGAAGTCTTGTTGAGAAAGGATTGCCTGTTGAGGTGCTGCAAGCTCTCGAGTCTTGCGGCATTGCAGGGAACAATGCGATTGATCCTGATGATATTGAGATAAGCAATACATCGGAAATCCCTTATAACTTGTTTAATATCATTAACTTTATTATTGAGGACAGAATATCAAGGCCAGTGCATCTTCAGTCCCTCTTCGGGCAGCTTCCGGAAAGTATTAAAAGATTTGCCGAAAAACACGATAGGTTTGAGACTTAATTTTACGCCGGGTTCTGTCGCGTTAAATGCGGCGAATTAAATTTGATTTTGTCGGTTGGCTTTTGAATGGCCGGTATGAAACAAGAGGTTTAATAGCTGAGGAGCCATTATCATTAACGGTATAACTGTTGTTTGGTTGCAGTTTTTTGCTTGTCTCTTGCTGGTGGGTTTTGCAGGCGTCAAATTGACCGTTTATGGTGACGCCATATCCGATAAAACCGGCTTAGGCGGCAACTGGATAGGCTTTTTGTTGATAGGTATAGTCACTTCCGTTCCTGAGTTAGCCAGCGGAATCAGTGCGGTAACTATTGCCGATTCACCCAATCTTGCGGTTGGTGCTATTTTTGGCGCCTGCATTTTTAATCTGGCTATTATCGTGATCCTGGATCTGCTGTATCGCAGGGATTCTATTTATCATTCAGCCAGTCAGGGACACATTCTTTCCGCCGGATTCGGTATTGTAATGATCGGTTTTAATGGTTTGGGGATGAATATGGCATTGAACGGGGAAGCCTTGGCATTCGGTCATGTCGGTGTCTTCAGTCCCGTCATATTAGTTTTGTATCTGGTCGCCGTTTATACGGTTTTCAGTTACGAAAGCCATCAGATCAAGTTATATACCGAAAAAGAACCCGATGCTTTTCCGCATCTTTCGCTGAGCGCCGTTATCGTACGATATATAGCCGCGGCTTTAGTCGTTATAGTTACAGGTATTTTTTTACCGGTGGTGGCAAAGCAAATTGCGATGATTATGCATTGGCAAGAAAGTTTTGTAGGTACCTTGCTGGTTGCTTTCATCACTACCGTTCCGGAAATGACTGTTGCGGTGACGGCGGTTAAAATCCATGCCCTGGATATGGCTATCGGCGGTATTTTTGGAAATAATCTGATGAATAACGCAGTGCTTGCGATTGAAGATATAGTCTACAAAAACGGGCCGATTTTTTCCAAGATCTCACCGGTCCATGCCGTATCGGTGGTGACGTCATTAATCATGACGGGTTTTACCATCATTGGTTTGTTTTATCGTCCTGAGCAACGCATATTGAAAATGATAGGCGTAATTAGCTGGGTATTATTATTGCTCCTGTTGATAAATTCGTACTTCATGTTTATCAATGGTCAAACCGCCTGATCGAGCGTATGCGATGGTTTTTGTAAAGTTTATTATTGAATGCAACGATGACAAACTCCGTTACGCAAGATAACAAGCCGCAACATTATTTGCTGATTGTTAATGATCGTGTCGCGGGACGAACACGGATCAAGGTGCCCGGTCTATACCGGAACGATCGCATGCGCGCGAATCTGGAATCGAGATTAATAGTTCTTGATGAAATCCGACTGGTGCGCGCCAATACGTTGACGGGTAATCTTCTGGTTGAATATGCAGCGCCCCACAATACCCGTGAAATGCCTGCCGGTATTGCTCAATTGCTCGAAGCGGAATTGGGCTATCCGATCATTCGCCATACCGAAACCATCGATCGTCCGCCGAAAAAGATAACCGAACGAAAACCTAAAAAAGCGCGGCGAAGACCTGAAGTCACAGAATATCCAACTCAGCCGCTACAGCTATGGCATACGTTTTCAGGTGTTCAAGTCATCGACTTTGTACAGGGTAGTGAACAAGGACTGACTCAAGAGGCTGCCGCACAAAGACTGGTAAAGTACGGATATAACCTGTTATCCGAACATGTCAGGCGATCCTCTTTGCAAATGTTTTTACAGCAATTTGTTTCCGCTCCGGTGGCGATGCTCGGTGTAGCGGCGGTTGTTTCATTGGCTACTGGAGGCGTAGCAGATGCAGCCGTTATCTTGATCGTTGTCTTGGTCAATTCAACGATTGGTTTTGTGACCGAAAAATCGGCGGAAAAAACTATTAATGCCTTGGGTCAATTGACTCCGGAAACAGCGACAGTGATTCGTGGCGGAAAGAAACTGGAAATTTCAATGTCGGAGGTGGCGTTAGGCGACATATTGGCCCTGGCTCCAGGCTCTTATATCGCCGCCGATGCCCGTTTGTTGGACAGCCATCGCTTAACCCTGGACGAATCGCCTTTAACCGGCGAAAGTCTTCCCGTCGTCAAAAACCACGAGTACCTGGGCAAAGAGGATACCGCTTTAGGCGATAGGCAAAACATGGTTTATATGGGAGCGACGGTGACCGGCGGGAATGGCCGGGCGATAGCGGTTGCCACCGGCCGGTATACCGAAATCGGCAAAATTCAGGATCTGGTGGGGGCGACAAAAACGCCGGTAACGCCGATGCAGATGCAAATCGACGATATGGGCATGCAGCTGGCCTTGCTTAGTTCGGGCATCTGCGTACTGGTGTTCGTTGTCGGCCTTTTGCGCGGCCGCCCATTACTGGAAATGCTGATGTCGTCTATTTCCCTGGCGGTCGCTGCGGTTCCGGAAGGGTTGCCGACAGTGGCTACATCGACCCTTGCGCTTGGAATCAAGGCGATGAAGAGCCGGAAAGTGCTGATTCGCCAGTTACCTGCGGTTGAAAATCTGGGCTCGGTACAGGTCATTTGTCTTGATAAAACCGGAACACTGACGCTAAATCAAATGAGCGTTGTGGCGCTGCAAACCGTGCAAACCGGCATTAAAGTCAAGGAGGGCGGCTTTTATCAAGGGGACGCTAAAATCGATCCTTACCGGACGGATGAAACCTTGCAGCGCATGATGGAAGTACTGGTGCTTTGTAATGAATCGACGCCTGCTGAAATGGGCGCCTGCTTCTTGCGAGGTTCGCCTACAGAGAACGCACTGCTCCAGATAGCGATCGATGCAGGCGAAGACATCCATTTTTTAAGAGAGAGTCGCCCTGCTGTACAAGTGGATTACCGAGCCGAGGACCGGCCTTATATGGTTACTGTTCATGCTTTGGAAGACGGGGGATTTTTTACGGCCGTTAAAGGCAGCCCTTATGAGGTCCTCGAACTTTGCCACAGATGCAGCATCAATGGTCGCCTGGAAGTTTTGTCCGAGGATCAGCGCAAATCGATTTTAACCTGGAACGAAAGGCTTGGCGCCGATGCTTTGCGCGTGCTGGGCGTAGCTTATTGCATTACCGGGGATGTAAGCGGCTATCAACAGCAAACTCTCATTTGGCTGGGATTGGTCGGCATGGAAGATGTGATCCGCTCCGGCATGGAAGAGCTCATGGCCCAGTTCCATGATGCCGGTATCGAAACGGTGATGATTACCGGCGATCAAAGCTCGACGGCTTTGTCTGTCGGCAAAAGGCTGGGCTTGAATGGTATTGATAAACCGCTGGAAATTATCGATTCAGGTCATCTGGACAAACTGGATCCCTCGGTTCTTGCGGGTTTGGTGAATCGCACCACAATTTTTTCCCGCGTGAGCCCGGCTCACAAGCTGCTGATTGTGGAGGCATTGCAGCGTAACGGAAAGGTTGTTGCGATGACCGGTGACGGCATTAACGATAGTCCGGCGCTTAAAGCCGCCAATATCGGCGTCACGCTGGGCGAAAGAGGGACCGATGCAGCGCGTTCGGTAGCCGATGTCATTTTGGAAGACGATGACCTGAAAACCATGGTGACTGCGATACGCGAAGGCCGGGCTATCTATGACAATATCCGTAAAAGCCTGCACTTTCTGTTGTCGACCAATCTCGGCGAAATCGAGGTGATGCTGGTCAGTGCTGCGTTGGGCGGGGCCGAAATTCTTAATCCGAGGCAGCTATTGTGGATGAATTTAATCACCGATATCTTTCCCGCTCTGGCTTTGGCAATGGATCCGCCGGAGTTCGATGTGCTCAAGCGACCGCCGCGTGATCCGAATGCAGCCATTGTGAGTCGTAGCGACTATACAAAATTGATTCGGGAATCATGCATCATTACGGCCGGGACTTTAGGGGTTTATGGTTACGGCGTTCTGCGCTATGGCCCCGGACAAAACGCCAGTACCCAAGCTTTTATGTCGCAGATAATCGCTCAGTTTTTGCATGCTTATCGATGCCGCTCGGAGCACACCTCTATTTTTGATTTAAAGAACCGTCTCCCCAATCGCTATCTCGATACCGCAGTCGGCTTGTCGGTATTGATGCAAGTGCTTGCAGTGACTTTGCCGTCTTTGCGTAGGCTGCTAAGGCTGAGCCCGGTAGGCGTTTTCGATATGATTGCCATTCTGGCTGGCGCAGGATTGCCGTTTATTGCCAACGAAGCTATAAAAGGGATCAATAAAAACACCTTTAATCAGGATAATAAAAAATGATCACTGACTTTGTTTTTACCTCTCAATCCGTCACTGAAGGCCATCCCGACCGGCTCTGCGATACCATCAGCGACGCTATCGTCGACGCCTTCCTCCGGCAAGACGCTACCTCCAGAATTACGTCGGAGTGTGCGCTGTCAAAGAACGTATTATTTCTGGCGACACGGTTTGCAAGCGAAGCGATTGTCGATATTCCAGAAATAGCGCGCTCCATCATCAAGACTGTCGGTTACCGGCTTGAGGACTTCAATGCCGAAGAATGTACCGTTGTGGCAAGTCAGATAGAACAATCGAAGACACCGCGGGAAATGATTTTCTCAGGCGTTGAGGATGGGGAAATAGACCGGGTTACCGTCTCCCATCAAACGACGGTTTTCGGTTACGCTTGTAGGCATACTCCGGAATTAATGCCGCTTCCCATTACTTTGGCTAATCAATTGGCGAGGCAATTATCCGAAACCAGGCGACATGCGATGATCGATTATTTGTCACCGGATTGTACTTCCCAGGTGGGAGTTGAATTCGCGAATGACGTCCCGAGTCGAATCGACAGCATTACCCTGATCATCGGTTGCGAAGATCCCGATTCACTGCCTGCTTTTGCACTGATCGAAGAAGATCTTCGGCACAATGTCATCAACCCGGTTTTTCGAAACGCGGCTATCAAGCCGGATAATTTGACCCGCATTACCATTAATCCCAACGGCCCTTATATGCGGAGCGGACCCTCTGCCCACTCGGGCATGACCGGTCGAAAAACAGACAGTGATACTTACGGAAGTTTTGCAAGGCATTGCGGAGCGGCTTTGAGCGGCAAGGGGCCTTCACGTATCGACAGGGTTGGGGCCTATGCGGCCCGCTATGCCGCTAAAAACATCGTGGCAGCGGGTCTAGCGGAACAATGCGAGGTTCAACTGAGTTACAGTATTGGCTTTCCCGGCCCGGTCAGTGTTTATTTGACGACGAAAGGAACAGGTGTTGTCGATGATCATGAAATTCGGAAGCGGCTGCTCAGGCACTTCGATTTCCGCCTGGGAGCCATTGTCAGGAATTTGGAATTACGAGAGCTTACGCAAAAAAATGACGGTGTCTTTTATCAAAAATTGCCCGTCGACGGTCACTTTGGCGCTAATGGTTTACCTTGGGAAAAGACTGACAAGGCCGAATTGCTTGCCGAATGAAAGTCGCCTATGGCTGCAATGAGCTAGTACTCAGTCAATCTTGTTTTGTCGTGTGATAATTTAATGTGGGAGCGGCTTTAGCCGCGATTGTCGCGGCTAAAGCCGCTCCCACATAGCCTTCTTCACTCGACATTATAAATTTGACTGAGTACTAGGAGTCGTAGTCGGCATGATTGTTTGGATTAAACGTTTCCTCGTTTTCTTCTTTTAATAATCTAAAAGCATACCAAAGTAGGCTGGATGCGGCTCCTAGAAGATGGCCTTTGGTCATCTGACGAACGGCCAACCCGACTAATGCCAGAAACAGTAATGAGCGTCCGTCAAGCCGGCCTCGACTGAAATCCATCAGCGACTCGTCAAGGCGATTGAGGCTTAATGAGGTGAGCTTTGGTATAGGCAGATAGGGAAGCGAAAAAGTCTCCTCCTCCGGTTGTTCAGTGATCGTGAACAGCCCGTTTGTTTGAGCAAATTCGGCAATTTTCAAGAAACGGGTTCTCGTCCTGTGGCAAATTAAAATACTTGCCGCAGGAGGGTTAAGTTGCAGCTGGGTGATGCCGGGGCAGTCGGCGAATAATTCTGCAATACGGTCAAAATAACCGATGTCGCCTCTTTTTTGCGGAATCTTCAGCCTGACGCGTCCCGGTAATTGGTGCTTAATGTACGCAGTAGGATGGTTTACGTTGCCGCTCATAAATCTTCTTTATGAGTTGACGGCTCGCCATGCTCTGCAGGTTCGGTCTGATCTATTTCGCTTTCACTTAGCAGCTCGGCTCTGGCCTCGGCAAAAATGTCTTCAAGTTCTTCGCTGGTTTCGGACATCAGCTCTCGTCCTTTTTCTGCCAGCAGTATCCCCGATTTAATGGCGGCGCGGATTGTAGGACGGGCGGCTCTGGCGAGCGCCGGCAACGCGGGAATCACCGCTGTCGCCAAGACAGTGGCTCCAATACCGATGGCGATACCCAAAGGAGTGCCGGTTTTAGTAAAGTCATCTATTTTCATATTCAGTTTTCCGTCGAAATCGTACCAGGCAGTCGTTACTTGGAAGTTTCGGCTGCCTGCCCCTTTGTTTTTAAGTCCACATTGCTATAGATAGCTCCTTCCGTCAATAAGTAATTATGCGTATGTTATTGTTTGTAAAAATGATTATTTAGTTGCTGCCTGCTCAAAGAGTTTGTTAATAGTCAAGAAATGCTCTATAAAGCAGGTGGACATGTATTGGATTTTAAACTGAACGTTTAACTGTGCTTTGGATAGTCATGAAAAATTCTATAAAGGTTAAGATTACCGACCATCCGGACGAGCTCATCATTAAAGCCAAACAGGCAGCTGAAAAGCATGGCTTGCGGTTTACCGGCGATGCTGAAAAAGGATTGATTATAGGTTTTGGAATAGAGGCTCACTACCTGCTTCAGAAGGATATGCTAACGATCAACGTTTTACGTAAGCCGCTGCTTCTTTCATGGACTGTAGTCGAACAAAAAGTAAGAGCCTTGGTAAGCACTAAGCCAACTATCGGTTAACGCCGATCTCATCCGCAATATTTCAGTTCAGTCGATTATTAAGATATTTCGAGGGCAGGATTCATAGAGCAGGGGCAGTCGTCAAATGAAACTCAAGACGCGTTGGATGATCACAAGTGCTGTTTTTTCACTGCCGCTTATCAGCATATCGATAGCCGGACTGTATTGGTTGTGGCTTAATCATTTTTTGTTTATTTGGTTGGGAATGACTGCAACGCTTGGGCTGGCAGGGTGGTTTTTCAGTTCCAGGCGACCTGTCTTCGAGCAAGGATTAGAGCGTAAGGAGGAGAATGCAACTGCGGATGGCGAGATAAATAACGATCAAATTTGGCAAAAAATAGAGGTAATTTCTTCAAGGGTAGCCCATGACAATCCGGACCCTGGCGATGTCCGGTTCTACATGGAAACCATGGTGGAGATCATACAAACGGTTGCGGAGCATTATCATCCGGAGCAGAAAGAAGCCATTCTGGAAATTCGTATTCCTTATTTACTTGCCGTCATTGAAATGGTGGCGAGAGATCTTCGTATCGGCTTTACCGAAAACGTTCCTGCCAGCCACATTGTTACATTAAAGGACATTGTTCGCGGGCACCGTCTGGCTGCCCAGGGAGTTGAGCTTTATCATATATTGCGGTTAGTGGTTAATAACCCTCTTGCCAGCATTGTGGAGAAAGTCGCAACTGCCGCAAGTTCCAAGCTTTACGCAGAAACATACGAGGAGATCAAGCGCAGTTTGATCGATGCGTTTATCAAGAAAGTCGCCTATTACGCGATTGAATTATATAGCGGTAATCTCGAGCTGGATGAAGATGAATTAGCAAAGCATGTCGACCGTCGTACCCGGGCGGATTTAACGGATATTAAGGAAAAAGAAGAAAGCCTGTCTGCCGAGCCATTGAGAATACTTGTCGTCGGTCAAACCAATGCGGGGAAGTCAAGCCTAATCAATGCCTTGTTCGGAATCATAAAAGCCGAAACGGACGTCATTCCGACCACCGAAGGAGTCATCCCTTATCTGCTTGAACGGCCGGGATTGGAATCGGCGATTATTCTCGACAGCGAGGGTTATGGTCAGCAAAAGGACGGAAAATTCTTTGTAAAAGGACTGGAAGCGGCTATGCATTGCGATATGATTTTATTGGTGATATCCGCAGTTAACGCGGCAAGGGAGGATGACCGGCACATGTTGCAGTTACTCAATGAAATGATCAGGTCAAATCCTCAAAATAAGATGCCTCCGCTTATTGCGGTGATGACGCATATCGATCAACTCAGGCCTATGAGAGAATGGAAGCCGCCCTACAATATTTCCGATCCCGATTCAGTAAAGTCGAATATGATCCGTCAGTCCATGGATGCAATTGCGAAAGAATTAAAAGTAAGCAATGACCGGATAGCGGCCGTCTGTTTAGCGCCGGGGAATCTATATAATGTTGAAGAAGGATTGATTCCGACGATTCTGCAACAGCTCGATTATGCTAAAGGAATTCGCTATACCCGTTGTTTAAGAGATTATCATCAAGAAGATTACTGGCGCAGGCTTTGGACGCAATCGAAAAATGCAGGCCGGTTTATTGCAAAAAAAGGTTTTGATGTACTCGAAAAGAAAGCGTTTTAACGTTGTGTTGCAACATTAAAATTCAGGAGAGAGTTATCTCTGTCCTGGTCGATAGCTATATTAAAGTGAATAAAATTATTATCTTGGGTCATTAAATTGTCATATTTTATTAATATCATTGTCATATTAATAATATGACAGGGTTTATTCATTGTAGGACTATGCTTCGACTGGTCACAATTAAGAATAAATTCAGTGCCTAAGCTATACATCATAAAATTTTTCTCCCGAGTTGAGGTTTTGCGTATGTGGAAAAAAATTTACTCGACAGTCTTCACACCTCGTCTTGATGATGAGGAACTCAGTAAGCGTCTTGAAGTCGTAAAATCAGCTATGCCCACGCCGATATTTTGGTTGTTGGGGAAGACGCAATCGGGAAAAACTTCGATCATTAAGGCCCTGACTGGAGACAGCCGCGCTCAGATAGGTAACGGTATGCATGCCTGTACCAAAACCGCATTCATTTATGATTTTCCAGATTCTCAAGATTGCATTATGCGCTTCCTGGATACGCGGGGACTGGGCGAAGTGGATTATGAACCGGATTGCGATATCGAAGCTTTTCGCGAACAAGCTCACGTATTGATCGTCGTAATGAAAGCCATGGATCATTCTCAACATGCTGTTATGGAGGCTGTCCGATTGGTTCATAAAGCCAAACCCGGTTGGCCTGTTATCGTTGCGCAAACCGCATTACACGAGGGTTATCCCGACTCGGCCTTCGAACATTTGAGTCCTTATCCGTTTGATACCGAAGACTGGGCTGATAGGGTTCCCGAAAATCTGAGCCGATCCCTGCTTAAACAAAGATCGCTATTTAAAGGGATAGATGCTCAATTTGTCGCGGTTGATTTTACGTTGCCGGAAGATGGATACCAGCCGGTCAATTATGGCCTGGAAGCGTTTTGGCGTAGCCTGGAAACAGCTTTGCCGCATGGCATCGCAATAATACTTCATGACATGAAAGAAATTCGCAAGGAACTACATGATGTCTACAGCAAAGCGGCGCATCCGCATATTGTCGCCTATGCGCTTACTTCAGGCGTGGCTGGCGCCGTTCCTATCCCCTTTGTTGATATACCTATCGTGACGCTGGTTCAGGTCAAAATGTTTCAGACCATAGCGTCAATTTATAATTACAAACTGGATCGACAAAGTTGGGCTGAAATCAGTAGCTCGCTCGGCATCAGCCTACTGATCAATCTCGGCCGCCGTGAATTAATCAAACTGATTCCCGTCTATGGTTCGGCCGTGTCATCGGTGCTGACTGCTGCAACAACTTATGCATTAGGAAAGACGCTAACGGTCTATTTTCAAAATTTGCATAGCGGGAAAGCGTTGTCAAGTGAAGCATTCCGGGCTATTTATGCGGAACAGTTTGAACAGGGGCGATCGATGTTGAAAGATTATGTAAATGAAATTCAACAGAAGGTGTTGAAATGAAAATGAAGACTCGCTGGCAGATACATTTTTTTATCATAATGATCCCGTTCAGTATCCTTTTGGCGGCCGGTTTTTACTGGTTATGGCTGAATCAAATGCTGATTTTATGGCTAATCGCTTCGGCATTATTAGGCGCGCTTTGGTGGCTCGTTAACCAACGCTTGAACCGCCTGGATCTGGAACTGGAACTCCTCGATATTTCGGCATCGGTCGAAAAAACCGCTCAAAGCAAACAAGCTTACGAAAAAATCGAGCGGATTTCCAAATTACACAGAAACAGCAATCCCGATCTGGCTTCTTCGGGATTTTATATGCAGACCCTGCTTGAAGTGACGCAGGCTGTAGCGGAGCAGTATTATCCGCAACGTAAAGACGCTGTGTTGGAAATTAAGCTGCCCTATCTGCTCAAAGTCATCGAAACGTTGGCGCAGGAATTACGCGTTGGTCTTTCGGAAAATGTGCCGGGCAGCCATATTTTTTCAGTGAACGATATTGTCCGCAGTCACCGCCTGGCTAATCGCGGACGTGAGCTTTATCGCTTGTTTCGCATCGTATCGGCCGGATTGGATCCGGTATCGGCAATGGTTCGCGAGCTGAGAATACTGGCTACCGATAGTTTGTTGTCCCATTCCACCGATGACCTCAAGCGCTGGCTTATCGACGCTTATATCAAGAAGATAGGCTATTACGCGATTGAGCTTTACAGTGGAAATCTGGTTCTGGGTGATGAAATGTTTGAGAACGCGACGCGACGGTCTCAACAAGAACTGGAAAAAATCAAGCGTAGAGAAGCGGTTGCGTCGGCGGAACCGTTCCGCATACTGGTGCTGGGCCAGACCAATGCCGGTAAATCCAGCCTGATCAATACCCTGTTCGGGATCAAAAAAGCCGAAACCGATGTGGTCCCCAGCACAGAAGGCATTACTTCTTATCTGCTGGAACGTCCCGGATTGGAAACTGCGATTATATTGGATTGCGAAGGTTACGGCAGCGATGACTATCAACGTTGGTTTGCAAAAGCTTCAGAAGAAATTATCCGCAGTGACATTATTCTTTTAGCGATTTCCGCAACCAATGCAGCGCGTGATCCCGATAAAAAAATGCTTCAAGCTATTCAGAATTGTTTTGAGCTTAAAGATAAGGGCAGTTTACCGCCCGTTGTTGTCGCACTGACGCATGTCGATCAGCTACGGCCGATCAGGGAGTGGAATCCGCCTTATGATGTGATGAGTCCTTGTTCGACAAAAGCCCAGGCAATAAGGCTGGTGATGGATGCGATAACGACGGAATTAGGCTTGAATATCGACCGGATTGCGCCGGTCAATTTAAAGCCGGGCTTTGAATACAATGTTGGGGAAGGGCTGATACCGGCCATTTTTCAGCAACTCGAACAAGCCAAGCAGGTGCGCTATCTCCGCTGCCTAAAGGAATATCATAAAGAAGATTATTGGCGCAGACTTTGGAAGCAATCCAAGCGGGCCGGGCAATATATAGCTAAAAAAAGCTTAAGCAGATCAGAAAAATCGTCTGCCGAATTGCCTGAAAGTGTAGAACGAGGCGGGGAAAGTCCTCTAACTACCCCCGCTTACTTATGCCCAAGGAAAAGTTTTTCAGCTGACTACAGCTGAGTCTTCGTGTGCTATGTGTTTTTCCTGGCTGGTTTTAAAGTCCTTGCGTGCGATTCTAGCGCCATCGTGGAAGCCTCTTTTCATCAGGCTACTGATCGGCAGGATTTTTACGACGGCCAACGAAGTAAAAACAGCACCGTAGGATATGCCGTAACAGGCATGATATAACGCATCATCAAATATTTTCGATGGCGCGGAGGCCATTCTGGCGGCGGCTTGTTTGGCTGCCAGGGCGCCTTTTTTGACGCCTATTAATGCAACTTTGGATTTTTTAATAGTTCCTGCATTTTCAACCGAGGCTTCTTCAGCTTTTTTGTCGGCTACAACTTTCATGACGAATACTCCAGAAATTTCCGGTTATAAAAAACCTGAGGCGGAAACTTTTTGAAAGCTCTATACCTCAGAGACATAGAATATTTAATAGATTGTTTTTACGCTTGTCAATGGCTCATTTTGTTGATTAATTATTTAAAAACAAAGGCTTGCTCAAGCTCATCAGTAGCGATGAAAATCGGATGAACTGCTTTCTAAAACAGTAGCGTCAGTTAAAAGTCCGGTCCAATCGTTCAAGGTATATCGTGGCGAATGTATTTCAGCCTGAATAATTGCAAGCATAGAATTGACATAAAAAGCCGGCAATTGTTTTATTATTCAAATTCCCAAAGAGTCTTTAAACTCTTCCAACGACATAGTCTCGCCGATCAGGTTGCCTTGGTAACAATGGCAGCCGTGCCGCTCCAGAAAGTCGCGCTGCGCTTCGGTTTCCACGCCCTCGGCAATAATATCCATGCCCAAGTTGTTGGCCATGCCAATGATAGTTTGTACGATTACCGTGTCGGCAGGTTTGACGCCAATATTTTGCACAAAAGACCGATCGATTTTCAGTTGATCGAATGGCAACTGCGCCAAGCAAGTCAGCGATGAATAGCCGGTGCCGAAATCATCGATAGAGAAGCTCACGCCGATTTCTTTGAGTATCTTCATTTTGGCTATGCTGTCGTCGATGTCGTCGAATATCAGACTTTCGGTGAATTCGAGTTTGAGCCGGTCTGCATTAATGGCGGACTTGTCCAGCAGAGTACATACTTGCTCGGTAAAGTCGGGTTGATGGAATTGACGCGCGCTGACGTTAACGGCAAGCTGCAAATCGCGGGTTTGTACATGATTTTCCCATTGTTTAAGTTGGGCGCAGGCGGTTTGCAGCACCCATTGTCCTATAGGTATTATTAATCCGATTTCTTCAGCCAATGGGATGAACGCATCAGGCGGGACAAAGCCGCGGTCAGGGTGTTTCCAGCGCAACAACACTTCGGCGCCGATAGTTTGACCGTTGTGTTGCGTCTGTCGTTGAAAATAGAGTTTGAATTGGTTTTTCACCAGCGCAAAGCGTAAGTCGGCTTCCAGAGCGGCCCGGGCCGTAACCGCATCTTGCATGTTCTGGTCGAAAAAACGCAAGGTGTTACGGCCTGCGGCCTTGGCGCCATACATCGCGATATCCGCCCGTTTCATCAGGGTATTTATTTCATGCTGATGATTCATAAATAGCGTGATGCCGATACTCGGGGTGCTTCGATACTCTTGCCTGGTGAGCTGGTAAGCTTGGTTAAGCGAGTTAATAATTTTTTCGCCAATGGTTTTAGCCTTGATAGCAGCTTCTTCAATATTCTCGCTCAATTCTTCCAGCATGATTACAAACTCGTCGCCGCCTTGGCGAGACACGGTGTCGCCTTCCCGCACACACTCTATAAGGCGTTGTGCGACCTGCTGCAACAAGATGTCTCCCATGTCATGTCCCAGATGGTCATTCAGTGATTTAAAGTTGTCCAGGTCAATGAATAGCAATGCGCCGTATTTTTTACTGCGCGTACTGGTGGCCAGCGCTTGCTGCAATCGGTCCACCAGTAGTCTGCGGTTCGGCAAAGTAGTTAATGGATCGTAGTAAGCCAATTGTTTTATTGCTTCTTCAGAGGTCTTTCGTGCAGAGATATCGGTATGTAAGCTGACATAGTGCGTGACATTTCCTGGTTCGTCCTGCACGGCTGTGATGGTTAGCCATTTGGGATAAATTTCACCGTTTTTGCGTTGATCCCATATTTCGCCCTGCCAGGAGCCGGTATGATTGATGCACTCCCACATGTCAGCATAAAAGGCCGCATCGTGGTGTCCCGACTTGAACAGGCTGGGCGTTTGGCCGACGAGGTCTTCGGGGCTGTAACCGGTAATGTCGGTAAAGGCGCGGTTAATCCGCAAAATCAGCTTGTCGGCATTGGTGATCATGATGCCTTCCTGGGCCTCAAAAGCGACAGCGGCGATACGCAGTTCTTCTTCCGTATGCTTGCTTTCAGTGATATCGGTCAGGGTAACGCGAAGTATAGGAGGGTGATCGTCGGCCATTAGCGGCAGACAGTCCAGGCGGGCATGAAAGGTGTTATCGCCGCGTTTTAGCATCAGTTCGACAATTTGCTGCTCTTTTTTGTGCTTCAGTATATTTTTGAGTAGAAGATAGCAGTGCTCGCTGTCTTTGGGGGCAACCAGACTGCTGAACGGCCGGTTTATCAGGTTGTTGCGTTCCACTCCGAGCAGCGCGGCGGCGGTAAGATTGGTCTCGATAATCTTGCCTTCGAGCGTGAGGGTGAGGTAGCCGACGGGAGCGAATTCATAAAGATTGAGATAGCGCTTATGAGAGGCTTCCAGGGCGGCACGGGCGCGCTGTAGCTCTTCGTTTTGCATCTCCAATTCGGTCTGGTGCGCCCGTAGTTCATGCAGCAGCTTCTCCACAGAATGAGGCAATGGCCCGGTTAGAGCGTGGGAGCGTCGATCCACGGGTCCGGTACGTGGTTTTAGTTGTCGATCCAGTTTGGTGGATTTGCTGTTCATGTAAACTCCATCTGTTATTTAAATAAGCTAGATAGATCGGGTTGTCCTTTTGATTATAAGTGGCAGGTTCTATTAATATAATCTACGGCCTGTCGGTAACATCCTCCATCGCCAGCAGGATCAATCGCGGCTCGCCGGTCTGGCCGATGATGCTGCGGGCATTGAGCAATATTTTACGATAACCGATGGTGGGGAAATCATGCTCTACCTGATAATTTTCAAAAGCCTGATTGTGCGGCAGGACGGCTTCCAGAAGGTTGCGTAAGTCTGGGATGTCCCATTGTCCGTCGCCCAGTTCGTAAATCGGACGGCCCACGGTTTCTTCGGTTGACACTTGAAAGCTTTGATAAAACGAGCGGCTGGCAGTGACGACTTTTAACGCGTCATCAAGCACAATCAGCGGTTCGCGCACCGTATTGACGATGCCTTCGGCCAATAATTTCGCTTCCTGTATCGCTAAAGCTCGGGTGCGTTCGGTGATGTTGGTGAAAGTCAGCACCACGCCGTCAATCATGTTTTCCAGTGTCCGATAGGGCTGGATACGTGCCAGGTACCATTGGCCGCTCATGGTTTTTACTTCGCGTTCTATCGGTACCAGATTATTGAGAACGGCATGAGCGGTGTCCAGCAGGTCTTCACCTTCCAGTTCAGGCTTGATGTCGCCCAGTGCGCGGCCCACATCCGAGGCGACCAGGCGATAGATTTGTGTTGCATCCCGTGTAAAACGCCGGATGATCATGTTTTGGTCGAGGAAGATGGTGCCGATGTGGATGTTGTCGAGCAGATTCTTCATGTCGTTTTGCGTGTCGGCCAGTTGAACAATTTTGGCTTGTAGCTCGGAGTTTACGGTGACCAGCTCTTCATTGATGGATTGCAGTTCCTCTTTTGACGTTTCCAGCTCTTCATTGGTAGATTGCAGCTCTTCATTGGTCGATTGCATCTCTTCGTTGGTGCATTTCAGTTCCTCGTTGGACGCATATTGTTCCTCGATGGTGGCCTGTAGATTCTCTTTTGTGTAAGCCAGTTCACGCTCCAGTTCCTCCATATGGTGCAGTTCCTTCTGCTTGGAAGTACGCTTGATACGCGCCGGTTTGCCGGATATCGGATGGATTACGTCTTGAAAACTCACCAGCAGCAGGTTTTGCTGATTATTCGGTTTCGGCAGGGAGCGTACGCAGAGTAGCACAGGGTGAAAATCGCCATTGGTTTTGACCGACAGTTCCTGATTCAGGGTCGGTGTGCCTTGTTTGGCGGCGGAAATAGCGGAGCGTAGTTCCAGTTGCAGGCCTTCCCGAGCCATTTCGATCATGTTGAGAGTGGCATGGCCGGGAGCAGGGCGCAGGTATTTTCCTGTCTCACCATAAACGTAGAGGATATTGCCGTTGAGATCCGTCACCACCGAGGTGGGGGCGTAATATTGAAGCAGCATGCGCCGGGTCAATTCGGCCAAGTTGGTTTCCCTGAAGGATTGTATGATGTCTTCCGGCGTTTTGTGCGCCGGTTCTGTCGTCCAGTTCAAGTTGCTGGTCAACATTGAACGGGTCGATGCGGCCGTGGGCGTGGCGCTATAAAACTTCCATTTACGATTAAGCGGGGTAAACAGTTCGGTATGGTTGCCGATGCCTTCCGACGGCGACAGAAACAGAACGCCGCCGGGCTTAAGCGCGTAGTGAAAGGCCGGAATGAGGCGGTTTTGCAGTTCCGGTTCCAGATAAATCATCAAATTGCGACAGCTGAGCAGATCGAGCTTGGTGAATGGCGGATCTTTGATGATGTTCTGAACAGCAAATACCACCATCTCGCGAATTTCCTTTTTTACCCGATAGCCACTGTTTTCCCTGATGAAGAAACGGCGCAACCGCTCAGGTGTGACATCAAGGCTAATGTTGGGCGGGTATAGTCCGGCACGGGCTGTGGTAATGGTGTCATCGGCAAGATCGGTGCTGTAAATCTGCGCTTTAAAGTCATAGTGTTTTTTTTCCATCAGTTCACGCAGCACGATGGCAATGGAATAGGCCTCTTCACCCGTGGCGCAACCTGCCACCCAGACACGAAACACGTAATCTTCCGGTTTGTCGGCCAACAGTGCCGGCAGGATTTCCTGCTTTAGCACAGCGAATGCCTCCGGATCGCGAAAGAAGTTGGTAACATTGATCAGTAGCTCTTTGAACAGCGAGGCTACCTCTGCCGGATGCTCCTTGAGGTAGCGGGCATAAGTGTCGGTATCCTCAATGCCGTTTTGCAACATGCGTCGTTGAATGCGGCGGGTGATGGTGCTTTTCTTATAGCATGAAAAATCATGGCCGGTGCTGGTGCGTAATTGCATCAGGATGTGATTGATGCCAGTTAGTGCAATTGAGGAGGTGGGAGGGGATTGGGGATTAAGCATGCTTCGGGATAACAGTACTTCAGGCATTTTTTCCACGGGCAAAATATGGGTGACATAGCCCGCCTGAATGGCGCTGGTCGGCATGCCGTCGAATTTTGCGGTATTCGGCTCCTGTGCCAGTGTGATGCCGCCCGCGCCGAGGATAGCGCGTAATCCTAAAGTACCGTCGGTGCCGGTGCCCGAGAGTATAATGCCGATAGCCTTCTCCGACTGATCTTCAGCCAGCGAGCGCAGGAACATATCAATAGGCATGCGCTGACCGTGCGGCTCTGCCGGCAGGCTTAGTTGCAGGGCGCCGTGGAAAATAGTCATGTCGCGGTTGGGGGGGATGACATAGACGCAGTTAGGCGCGATTTGCATTTGATCTTGCGCCTCCACCACTGGCATGGATGTGGTGCGTTGCAAGATTTCGGTCAGAATGCTGGCATGGCTCGGGTCGAGATGCGAAACCAGCACGAAGGCCATGCCGGAATCAGGAGAAACATGGCGAAAGAATTGTTCAAATGCTTCCAGGCCTCCGGCGGAAGCGCCTAAGCCGACAATAGGAAAGCCGCCTTTTTGTCGCTGCTTATTTTTCGAGTGAATCGATGGGGTTGGTGGGGTTTTATTCTGAGTCATTGCGGGATGCTCTGTTCGCGTGGCACTGCGGCCACGGAGATATGAATTATCTTGAGTTTAATAGTGTTTTATCCGTGTAAAGTCAATTCATTTTCCGATGATGCATTTAACTCAGTGCCATCCGTTTCTGTCTTTGAAAGGGTTGCTAAACCGGTTTTACTGTGAGTAAATGCTATAAAATCAGTAAATTGACGTTCGATCATTATAGTCGCTTTTATCAAATGCCGACTGCGGGCTAACGCTCTTTATACGATTTATAAAATAGGGATGGTGGGGTAAGCGGCAGCGATAAGAGTCTGTATTTTGCGCTTATTAAAAGGCTCCTGGTCGCCTTGCCGTAGTTGAGAATGCCTTGCTTTTGTGGTTTAATGCCATGGTTTTACGTCTTATGGGCCTCTTGTTTTATTGATATTTGAAATGAAAGGATGGTTTCGCCGCAACTTGATTGGAGAGCAGGCTATTAACTATGCAATTTATTATTAAAAAAGGTTTGGATCTACCTATCACTGGAGAGCCCGAACAAGTTATTGAGGATGGCAATAAGGTTAAATCCGTTGCTATTCTGGGGATGGATTATGTGGGCATGAAGCCTACCATGATGGTTAGCGAGGGTGATACGGTCAAGCTGGGCCAAGTGCTTTTTTCTGACAAGAAGAATCCTGGCGTCAATTTTACTTCACCCGGCGCGGGTGTTGTTCAATCCATTAATCGCGGCGCAAAGCGGGTTTTGCAGTCTGTTGTGATCGAACTGAAAGGAACGGCGCAGGAGTCATTTGCAAAATACAAAGCTTCCGAGTTAAGCGACTTATCGGCAGAACAGGTTAAAGAAAATCTGCTGGCGTCCGGGTTGTGGACCTCGTTGCGTACACGTCCTTACGGCAAAATTCCTGCTGTAGACAGTAAGCCACGGTCTATTTTTGTTACCGCAATCGATACCAGTCCGTTAGCGGCAAATCCTGCGGTCATCATTAAAGAACGAAGCGATGATTTTGCCAATGGTTTGGCGGTTATTGCCAAACTGGCGGAAGGTAAAATTTATGTTTGTAAGGCGACCGGCGCTGAGATTGCAACCGGTAATGCATCGGTAACCGTCGCCGAGTTTTCCGGTCCTCATCCTGCGGGATTGCCAAGCACCCATATTCATTTGCTGGATCCGGTCAGTATCGATAAATTCGTCTGGCACCTGGATTATCAGGCGGTGATCGCAATCGGCGCATTGTTTACCACAGGTAAAATCAATGTTGAGCGCGTTGTTTCATTGGCTGGGCCTACCGTTAAAAATCCTAGATTGATTCGTGCCCGCGTCGGCGCCAACACCGATGACTTGGTTGCAGGTCAATTGGAAGAAGTTGAAAACAGGGTCATTTCAGGTTCGGTGTTATATGGACATCTTGCCGCGGATTGGGCAGCTTTTTTGGGTTGCTACAGCAACCAAGTTTCAGTATTGCAAGAGGGTCGTGCGCGCGAGTTGTTCGGCTGGATCGTTCCGGGTAAAGACAAATATTCGGCACTCAATGTTTATACGTCAAGCGTCGACCGCAAGTTGAACCGTAAATTCCCATTAACAACCGATAAAAACGGCAGCAACCGGGCGATTGTTCCTGTTGGTGTTTATGAGGCCGTGATGCCGCTGGATATTTTGCCTACACCGCTGTTAAAAGCGCTGGTGGTCGGAGATTCGGATCAGGCTCAATTGTTAGGCTGTTTGGAACTTGATGAGGAAGATGTCTCCTTATTTACGTTTGTGGATCCTGGTAAACACGATTTCGCTCCTGTTTTGAGGGCGAATTTAACTAAAATTGAGAAGGAAGGATAATGTCGCCTAGAGATATTTTAGATAGCATGGAACCGCATTTCACCAAGGGTGGGCGGTTCGAAAAGTATTACGGTCTCTATGAGATGGTGGATACTTTCATCTATACACCGGCTGATGTAACGCGCGGCACCACGCATGTTCGTGATGGCAATGACTTGAAACGAACCATGACTTTTGTGGTTATCGCTACGTTTTTTTGTATTTTGATGGCTTTGTATAACACCGGTTATCAAGCCAATTTAGCCATGGCAAAGATGGGCTTGGAACAGGTTCCGGGCTGGCGCAGTATCCCGATGATGATCTTCGGCTACAGTACGATGAACCCATTTTCCAATATGGTTCACGGTGCATTGTACTTTCTGCCTATTTATATCGTCACGCTGGCTGTCGGCGGTGTTTGGGAAGTGTTGTTTGCAACCGTTCGCGGGCATGAAGTGAATGAAGGCTTTCTGGTATCGTCAATGTTGTACACATTGATTATGCCGCCCGATATGCCTTTATGGCAGGTGGCTTTGGGTATTTCTTTCGGTATCGTTATCGGTAAGGAAGTATTCGGCGGTACCGGTAAAAACTTCCTGAACCCTGCGTTGACCGGGCGGGCGTTTTTATATTTCGCTTACCCGGCGTCTATTTCAGGCGATTCCGTTTGGGTTGCGGTTGATGGTTATACTGCGGCAACGCCTTTAGGTTTGGCGGCAAATGGCGGTCTTGATGCGATTTACTCAGCTAATTACAGCTGGATGCAAACTTTTTTCGGTTTTGAGCCGGGTTGTTTGGGTGAAACTTCAACGCTGGCTATCTTAATTGGTGCGGCATTCCTGTTGTACACCAGAGTAGCGTCGTACCGGATTATGGGCGGCGTATTTGCAGGCATGGTGCTGACCTCCTTGCTGTTCAATATTGTAGGCAGTGACACCAACCACATGTTTGCTGTGCCTTGGTACTGGCATTTGACGATGGGCGGTTTTGCTTTCGGCATGGTTTACATGGCGACCGACCCGGTGAGCGCGGCAATGACCGATACCGGTCGTTGGGTGTTCGGGGGCTTGGTCGGAGCCATGACGGTATTAATCAGGGTTGTTAATCCGGCATTTCCAGAAGGTATTATGCTGGCAATTCTATTTTCCAATATGTTCGCGCCTACGATTGATTATTTTGTCATTCAGGCCAATATCAGAAGAAGGATGAAACGTCATGCTTAAATGCGAACAGTTCAATAAAATTTGCGCAGCATTGGATAAGTGCGAGCATTACCAAAAGTTCAAAGTCTACAAGGATAAAGTGCTTGCCTTAGGCAATGATAGTTTGGAAAAAACTATTGCTATTGCGGTTGCACTTTGTCTGGTTTGTGCGGTTTTGGTTTCATTTTCTGCGGTTGCGTTAAAGCCTCTTCAAGTCAATAACAAAGAGCTGGACATGAAGAAGAATATTCTTGATGTAGTGGGCTTGCTTGAGGAAGGCGGTAATATTGATGCAGTGTTTAAAGACAGGATCGAAGCGAAAATCGTCAATCTGGAAACAGGCGACTATGTTGAGGATATTAATCCTGCTGAATACGACCAACGTAAAGCGGCAAAGGATCCTGCTTTGAGCGTTGTTATTCCTAAAGAAAAAGATATTGCGCATATCAGGGTAAAAGCTAAATATGCGAAGGTCTTTTTAGTCAAGGACGCGGGTGCGATTAAGTCGATTATTCTGCCGATCAACGGTTACGGTTTATGGTCAACATTATATGGCTTCCTGTCATTAGATGCTGATGGGCAAACCGTGCAGAGCATCAACTTTTATGATCAAGCGGAAACTCCGGGGCTGGGTGGTGAAGTAGTTAATCCCAACTGGCGTGCGCTGTGGAAAGGTAAAAAAGTTTATGCCGAAAGCGATCAGCCTTCATTGGAAAAAGGCTTGATAGAGGAAGCCGAAATGGGCGAGCCTGCGTTAAGCTTGATTAAGGGTGTGGTTGATAACACGAAACCCGGATCTCAATATCAGGTCGATGGTCTGGCGGGTGCATCATTAACCAGCACCGGTGTAACTAACCTGGTCAGATACTGGATGAGCAAAGAAGGTTTTGCCCCGTATCTGGCTAAAGTAAGAGCGGTTAAAGGAGGTGTGTCATGAATGAAATTTTAAATGATGAAACCAAAAAGGTACTGATAGAGCCGTTGGTTGATAACAATCCCATTACTTTACAAGTTCTGGGTATTTGTTCGGCGTTAGCGGTTACTTCGCAAATGTCGACTTCGTTGATTATGGCGTTGGCGTTGACTTTGGTGACTGCGTTTTCCAGCGCGGCAATCAGTGCGATCAGAAACCACATTCCAGGCAGCATTCGAATCATCGTACAGATGACTATTATTGCTTCGCTGGTTATCGTGGTAGATCAACTATTGAAAGCCTTTGCTTATGAAATCAGCAAGCAATTGTCGGTATTCGTGGGTTTGATTATTACCAACTGTATCGTGATGGGACGTGCTGAAGGTTACGCGATGAAAAATCCGCCATTAGCAAGCTTTATGGACGGTATCGGTAACGGTTTGGGTTACAGCTTGATTTTGATTACTGTGTCCTTTATCAGAGAGTTACTGGGTTCAGGCAAATTGTTGGGTATCGAGGTTTTCACGCTCAGTAAAGATGGCGGTTGGTATGATCCTAATGGCTTGATGCTGTTGCCTCCGAGTGCGTTTTTTATCATTGGTTTGATTATCTGGGGCGTCCGTCAATGGAAGCCGAAGCAAGCTGAAGCGGCCGATTTCAAAATCATGGCGCTTGCTCATGGTGAAGGAGGGCATCACTAATGGAAGCTTATATTAGTCTTTTCATAAAGGCTGTCTTTATTGAAAACCTGGCGCTGTCCTTCTTTTTGGGCATGTGTACGTTTATCGCGGTTTCCAAGAAAATCTCGACAGCGATGGGTTTGGGTATTGCGGTCATGATGGTGCAAATCATTACTGTACCGGCCAATAACTTTATTTATCACGCCTTGTTAAAGGAAGATGCCTTGTCATGGATGGGTATTAAAGGTGTTGATTTAAGCTTTTTGGCGTTGTTGAGTTGTATCGGCGTTATTGCAGCCTTAGTGCAAATTCTGGAAATGATTTTAGATAAATTCTTTCCTGCTTTGTACCATGCGTTAGGGATTTTCTTGCCTTTAATCACGGTAAATTGCGCGATTTTGGCCGGTAGCTTGTTCATGATCGAGCGTGATTACAATCTGCCTGAAAGTGTTGTATACGGCGTAGGTAGTGGTTTTGGCTGGGCGCTGGCTATCACTGTGATGGCGGGTGTGCGCGAAAAACTCAAATACAGTGATATACCTGCTGGTTTACAAGGTCTAGGTATTACCTTTATTACTGCGGGTCTGATGTCGCTTGGCTTCATGGCTTTCTCTGGAATCCAACTTTAAGGGTGCGACATGCTTGAAATTCTATTAGGGATTATTATTTTCACGGCTTTTGTGATCGCGCTGGTATTTGTGATTATCGGTGCGAAAAGCAAATTAGTCGCTGAAGGGGATGTGGAGATTCTGATCAATGATGAAAAGAAAATTCATGTACCCGTAGGGTCAAAATTATTAACCGCCTTGGCTGATAACGGTTTGTTTGTTTCATCGGCTTGCGGCGGCGGCGGTACTTGCGGACAATGCAAAGTGAAAGTGCATTCAGGCGGCGGTGAAATTTTAGCGACCGAATTAAGCCATATCAGCAAACGGGAAGCGGCTCACGGCGAACGCCTTTCTTGCCAGGTTTCGATTAAACACAACATGAGCATTGAAGTCGAAGACGATGTTTTCGGCGTTAAAAAATGGGAATGTACGGTTAAGTCGAACCATAACGTTGCTACTTTCATTAAAGAACTGGTATTGGATTTGCCGGAAGGTGAAGAAATCAAGTATCGGGCGGGCGGATACATTCAGATTGAATGTCCTCCGTACGTTGCTAAATACAGTGATTTTAATATCGAAGAAAGATTCCGCGATGATTGGGATAAGTTTAATTTATGGCGCTATGTTTCCGATGTAAAAGAACCTACATTACGTGCCTACTCGATGGCGAGTTATCCTGAAGAAAGGGAAATCATGCTGAACGTGCGTATTGCGACACCGCCTCCCGGTGCGCCCGATACAGTACCGCCAGGTATCATGTCTTCTTATATCTTTAACCTGAAGCCAGGTGATAAATGCATCGTTTCCGGGCCTTACGGCGAATTTTTCGCTAAAGATACCCAGAATGAAATGGTCTTCGTCGGTGGGGGTGCAGGTATGGCGCCGATGCGTTCACATATCTTCGATCAATTACGCAGGTTGAAGTCCAAGCGTAAAATGACGTTCTGGTACGGAGCCCGCAGCAAACGCGAAATGTTCTATGTAGAAGATTTCGATATGCTGGCCAAGGAAAATGATAATTTTGAATGGCATGTTGCATTGTCAGATCCATTGCCGGAAGATAACTGGACGGGCTATACCGGCTTTATTCATAATGTCCTTTTTGAAGAGTACATTAAAAACCATCCGGCTCCGGAAGATTGCGAGTTTTACATGTGCGGACCGCCGATGATGAACTCAGCGGTGATCAAGATGCTGTTGGATAATGGCGTAGAGCCGGAAAATATCTTGCTGGATGATTTTGGCGGATAAATAACCTAAATTCTCTTTCTCTAAACTTTTTTGGAAAGAGAGTAGATGGCATTAAAATAAACGAGGAGTGCGGCCTGACCTGCTCCTCGTTTTTTTATTGCCGGCCTTTATAAACTTTATGAGGTGATACCATGACTTACTTTCTAGTGACTTTTGTGTTCATGGCTGTTGTTATTGCCATTATGGCAATAGGCGTTATTTTTGGAAGGCGCGCCATTAAAGGATCCTGCGGCGGTGCTGCGAACAATGCGGATTGTGTTTGTGTGGAAAAATGTGATAAAAGAAAGAAAATGGAAGCGGAAGCTCATTTGAATCAAGGATCGTAGACGGGAAGCTTATTTATAATAATAAACAACGCAGGGGTCTATCATGTTGGCGAAAATTACTGTTGCAGATTATATGTCGAAAAGATTGGTCACGCTTACCAAGGATACCGAGATAATTGATGCTGTGAATAAATTACTGGATCATAAAATCACCAGTGCTCCGGTTGTTGATCAGGTAGGTCGATTGCTGGGTATGTTTTCTGAAAAAGACGTCATGAGCATTGTGTTGGAAACGGCCTATAACCAAAGTATGGGCGGAAAGGTCGGCGATTATATGACTAAAGAAATCATTAGCGTGGATGGCGAATCCAGTATTGTGGATTTGGCTGAGAAGTTCCAGCAGACTTCAGTCAGGAGTTTTCCGGTTTTTGAGGATAATGAATTGGTTGGAATTGTTAGTCGCACAGATGTCTTACGGGCTCTGGCTTCAATTCATTAAGATTTCATTGTGAAGCAACTCCACAGTCGTGGCGACTCTTGCGGCATTTCCAATATCCACGGCTGTCAAAAGAAATGAGTGGTACGCAAACTTTCTATTGGCATGATTACGAAACATTCGGTACGGATCCTCAAAGAGACAACCCCGTCCAATTTGCCGGGATTCGTACTGATTTTGATTTTAATATCGTAGACGATCCTTTAGTTGTTTATTGCAAGCCCGCTACAGATTGTCTTCCTCATCCGGAAGCCTGTTTAATCACCGGAATTACTCCTCAGCTTGCCGAACAAAAGGGAGTTTGCGAAGCCGAGTTTATCCGCTTGATTCATCAGCAATTATCCCAGCCTAATACCTGTACCCTCGGCTATAACACGCTTCGTTTTGATGATGAAGTCACCCGTAATTGTCTTTATCGTAATTTTTATGATCCCTACGCAAGGGAGTGGCAAAACGGCAATTCCCGTTGGGACTTGATCGATGTGGTCAGGGCGGCTAGGGCTTTGCGTCCTGAAGGTATTGTTTGGCCTGTTAACGAAGAGGGCGGTCCCAGTTTCAGGCTGGATCAGCTTACCCGTGCCAACAATATAGACCATGAAGCAGCGCATGATGCGCTTTCGGATGTCTATGCGACCTTGGCAATCACCAAATTGGTTAAACAGGCTCAACCAAAACTCTATCAGTTTCTGTTGCAGCATAGAGTTAAAACCGAAGCGCTTAATTTGCTTCAGTTAGGCAGTTTTAAACCCGTTGTTCATATTTCAGGCAAATACCCTGCCGTTAAAAATTGTTTGGCTATAGTGCTGCCTCTTTGCAAGCATCCTACCAATGCCAACGGCGTGATCGTCTATGACTTGTCCGTTGACCCTGGGCCGATGCTTGCTTTGTCCGTAGAAGAAATTCAGCAAAGAATCTTTACCGCAACTGCGGACTTGCCGGACGGTGTGGAAAGAATCCCTTTAAAAACCGTGCATATCAATAAATGTCCTGTTTTAGCGCCCATGTCTGTTATCAGGCCCGAGGATGCGCAACGGTTAAAAATTGATCTGGCTTTATGCTATGTCAATATCGATAAGATTAAAGCTGCTGCCGGCTTGGCTGAAAAGGTGGCTGCTGTATTTGATGGAAAAGTTTACATCGAACAAGACTCTGATCCTGATCTGGAAATCTACAGTGGCGGTTTTTTTTCTGACAATGATAAAAAACAAATGGTCAAAATCAGGGGAATGCTGCCCGAACAATTAGCACAGTCTGCATTTAAATTTACGGATAGTCGATTACCGGAAATGTTGTTTAGGTACCGTGCCAGAAATTATCCTGAAACGTTAAGTGCTGATGAGCTACAAAGATGGAATGAATTTTGTGTTAATCGGTTAACAAATTGTCAAAGAGGGGCGGGCATTGTACTCGATAAATATTTCAATCGATTGGAAGAGCTGCGGTATGGCGAAAATATAAATACGCAGATAATTAATGCCTTGGAAGTTTATGCGCTCGAGAAAATGCAGTGTTTGGGGCTTAATAAGTCATTCATTCAAACTAAAGAAATAAATAAGTTGCCAAATGTTGAAAATACTCTATAATGCTCAAAATCAATCGCGGGGTGGAGCAGCTTGGTAGCTCGTCGGGCTCATAACCCGAAGGTCGTAGGTTCAAATCCTGCCCCCGCTACCATATAGAACTGCACGGATGCAGGAGTTAGTGTGACTCAAGGATTGGTTGCCGAGAACCCCATTTTGGGGTTTTTTATTTTCTGGGCTTTGGTGAATTTTAAGGCTCATTGTTGATTGTTAATGGAAGAGCCTTAGGCTCTTTTTTTTTGTGCGAAAGTAAGTGAGGAAAAAATGAAACAGGCTCCTGAGCATTTGGTTAATCTAATTGAGCCAATTGTTGAAGGTTTAGGTTATGAATGCGTCGGCATTGAATATAACCCTCATCCTAAGCATGGCCTGTTAAGAATCTACATTGATAGCGAGAATGGAATTCTGGTTGAAGATTGTTCTAAAGTCAGCCATCAGGTCAGTGGCGTGATGGATGTGGAAGACCCTATTCAAGGCTACTATCATTTGGAGGTTTCTTCGCCGGGCGAAGACAGGCCTTTTTTTAAAGTGAGCCAGTTTGAGCGGTATATTGGCAGTACCGTGTTGGTTAATTTATTTCAGGCCATAGATGGCCGTAGAAAAATTACAGGCCTGATTGAGAAAGTTGAAGGCGATATTATTACGCTAAAGGATGGCGAACAGGTTTTTGAGGTTCCATTTACCGCGATGAGCAAAGCGCGTTTGGTTCCTGAGTATTTAATTGAAAAAGGGGGGCGCAGTGGCAAATAAAGAAATTTTGTTGGTAGTGGATGTTTTTTCTAATGAAAAAGATATTGAAAAGGAGGTCGTTTTCCAGGCCATAGAATCAGCGCTAGAAGCTGCTACAATCAAGCGTCATGCGAATCAAATTAAAGCTCGTGTCAACATTAACAGAAAAACCGGCGACTATGTTACTCATAGAATATGGGAAGTAGTTGATGCCAATAGCCAAATTGACGGCGATGTCGAGTTTCCGGAAACGCAAATACTGTTGGAAGTTGCAAGACTTGATAATCCGGATGCCCAAGTCGGTGATTTTGTGGAAGAAGAAATTGAATCTGTCGATTTCGGACGTATCGCTGCGCAGACTGCCAAGCAGGTAATTATTCATAAAGTCAGGGAAGCCGAACGCAAGAAAATTGTTGATGCCTATCAGAGTCGTGTGGGTGAGCTGATTACCGGTATCGTAAAACGTATTGAAAAGGGTAGTGTTTACCTGGATTTGGGCGGACATGTAGAGGCTTATATTGCCAAAGAAGACATGATTCCCCGCGAAGCCATCCGTATTGGCGACAGAATCAGGGGTTATTTAAAAGACGTGCGTTCAGAGCCTCGCGGCCCTCAATTATTCGTCAGTCGAACTGCGCCGGAATTGTTGATTGCATTGTTTCGTCTTGAAGTGCCGGAAGTGGGCGAAGGTTTGATCGAAGTGATAGGTGCGGCGCGTGATCCCGGTTCCAGAGCCAAGATTGCGGTCAAAGGCAATGATCCCAGGCTGGACCCGGTCGGAGCTTGTGTTGGCATGAGAGGGTCAAGAGTACAGTCGGTTTCAAATGAACTGGCCGGAGAACGCGTCGACATTATTCTTTGGAATCCCAGTGATGCCCAGTTCGTGATTAATGCGATGTCACCGGCTGAAATCCAGTCCATCGTTGTCGATGAAGACAAACACAGTATGGATCTGGCGGTAAGTTCGGATAATTTGTCTCAGGCTATCGGTCGCGGTGGACAAAATGTACGTCTTGCAACACAGTTAACAGGCTGGGAGCTGAATGTAATTGATGCTTCCAAAGCCGAACAAAACAGTGAAGCCGAAGCTGACAAGATAAAGCAGTTGTTTATCGAGCAGTTGGATGTCGATGAAGAAATCGCATTGATTCTGGTTGAAGAGGGTTTTAATACGGTCGAAGAAATCGCCTATGTTCCGGCTAGTGAAATGCTGGAAATTGAAGGCTTTGATGAGGGTCTTGTTACTGTACTTAGAAGCCGTGCTAAAGATGCTTTACTGATTAGCGCAATTGCCGCTGAAGAAAAAATAGAAACGGCCGAACCTGCACAGGATTTGCTGGAAATGGAAGGTATGGATAGGGATTTGGCTTATGATATGGCAAGCCAAGGTATAATTACGATGGATGATTTGGCAGAGCAAGCGGTAGATGATTTGTTGAGTTTTCCGGGAATGAACGAAGATCGGGCGGCAAAGTTGATTATGAAGGCGCGTGAGCCTTGGTTTGCTGAGGAACAGGCGAGTAGGTAAGGGGTATGAAATGAGCAATAAAACGGTACGGCAATTAGCGGAGGTGGTAAAAATACCTCTGGAACGATTATTAGAGCAACTGAAGGAAGCAGGGCTATCTGCAAGTGCCCCTGATGATGTCATTAATGATGACGAAAAAATGCAACTGCTTGCGCATTTGCGCAAACGCCATGGTAAGGACGAAGGCGCCGCCGAAGGTTCACTGAAGCGGGTGACTTTAAAGCGCAGAACTGTGAGCGAGCTTAAGCAGGCGAGCGTACCAGGCAGTACTACCAAAACGATCAGCGTTGAAGTTCGCAAACAGAAAACGTATATAAAACGTAGTGAAGTAGCGGATTCTGACGAACAAAAGAATTTGGAGTTGGCCAAGCATGCTCTCGAAGAGCAGATTGCAAAGCAAGCCGAAAATATTCCTCCAGTTGAGGAGCCGGTAAAACCAGAAGAAGTTGTTTTGGAACAAAAGAAAGAAGAAGTTGCATTTGAGCCGGAAGTTAAGGGAGTTGTCGAGCCCGTTGAAGCTGAAGTAGTTGCTGCCCCTGGGACTGATCAGAGCGATTCCCTAGTAGTTGAAACACTCTCGCCATCTTTGGAGGTCGACGAAAAAATTGAAGCGTTGTCAGCTCAGGAAGAAAAGAAGTTTGACCATGAAAAATCGGTTAAAGTCAAAGAATCGGCAGAAGCTAGAAAAAAACAGCAGGAAAAAGATCTTCGGCTTGAAGAGTCTATTAAAAGAAATGCTGACAAAGTAAGGCAACAGGCATCAGCCAAGCAAGAAATTCTGCATAGAAAAAAACAGGAAGAAGGATCACGTGCAGGAGCAGGCGGTAAAGACAATAAAAAGCCTAAGAAAAAAGGTAAGAAGACTGAGCGCGTCGCTGTAAAGCCTGAAGGTAAGCATCAATTTGAAATGCCGGTTGAACCTATTGTAAAAGAGGTTACCATTCCGGAAATGATTATTGTGTCCGATCTTGCTCAAAAAATGAGTGTTAAAGCTGCGATAGTGATTAAACACCTGATGAAACTCGGCATTATGGCGACGATTAATCAAAGCATAGACCAGGACACAGCGGTCATTTTGGTTGAAGAAATGGGTCACAAAGCGATTATGCAGAGTGATGACGATCTCGAGCAGGAAATGCTGGCTGAGGCGCAAGAAGAAGATAATCGCGTCGAATTGCCGCGAGCACCTATTGTTACCATCATGGGTCACGTCGATCACGGTAAAACCTCGCTGCTCGATTATATTCGTAAAACCCGTGTTGCCGCCGGTGAAGCGGGCGGTATTACCCAGCATATCGGTGCTTATCAGGTTAAAACCGATCATGGTTCAGTAACCTTTTTAGATACACCGGGCCACGCGGCATTTACCGCGATGCGTGCCCGAGGTGCTGACGTTACCGACGTGGTCATTGTTGTGGTTGCAGCGGATGACGGTGTTATGCCGCAAACCAAGGAAGCGGTCGAACATGCCAAAGCGGCCAATGTGCCGATTATTGTCGCAATTAACAAGATCGATAAGCCCGACGCGAATCCTGAAAAAGTAATGCAGGAACTGTCCACCATCGGCGTACTTGCGGAAGAATGGGGCGGCGATGTGCAGTTCCTGAAAATTTCGGCAAAAACCGGCGACGGTATCGATGACTTGATCGAAGCGTTGATTGTCCAGACTGAAATCCTTGAATTGAAAGCGCCTGTTGAAGGTGCTGCATCGGGTATTGTTATTGAATCAAGGCTCGATAAAGGCCGCGGTGTCGTGGCAACAGTGCTGATTCAAAAAGGTACGCTGGAAAGTGGTCAAATGGTACTGTGCGGTCATGAATACGGACGTGTTCGAGCCATGTTTAACGAGAACGGCATAGCCATTAAAGATGCCGGACCGTGTGCGCCGGTTGAGATTCTTGGGCTTTCAGGCACGCCGAATGCCGGGGATGAATTCCTGGTGGTACAGAACGAACGCATTGCCAAAGATTTGGCTAAGCATCGCGAAGACCGCAAAAAACTGTCCCGACATGCAGTGCAGCAAGCGTCTAAACTGGATGAAGTATTTTCCAGAATGACGACCGGTGAAATTGCCAGTGTCAATCTGGTGCTTAAAACCGATGTTCAGGGTAGTCTGGAAGCGTTGCGCGGCTCTTTGGTCGGGTTGTCGAATGACGAAGTCGAAGTTAAAGTTGTTTTCGGTGGCGTCGGCGGCATTAATGAAGGCGATGCAAACTTGGCGTTGGCTTCCGGTGCGATTTTGATGGGCTTTAATGTTCGGGCTGACGCGGCTTCACGAAGACTGATTGAAGAAAAAGGCATTGACCTGCATTATTACAGCATCATTTATGAAGCGATTGATGAGGTTAAAAAAGCCATCAGCGGTATGTTGGCGCCAGAAATCAAAGAACAGATTGTCGGTCTTGCCGAAGTGCGTGATGTCTTTAAATCACCTAAATTCGGTGCGGTTGCAGGTTGTATGGTTGTTGACGGTTATGTGAAGAGAAATCTGCCGATACGGGTCCTGCGTAATAACGTAGTGATTTATGAAGGGCAGCTGGAATCTTTACGCCGCTTCAAAGACGATGCATCCGAGGTCAAGATGGGCATGGAGTGCGGTATCGGTGTAAAAAATTACAACGACGTACAGCCCGGCGACCAGATCGAAGTGTTTGAACGTATAGAAGTTAAACGGGAAATATAAACCTTATGGCAAAAGAATTTGGTCGTAATGCCCGCGTTTCATCGCAGATGCAGAAAGAGCTTTCTCTGGTTTTGCAACGGGATATTGATGACTCCAGGCTGGGCTTTATTACTATCAATGAAGTGGTAGTGACTAAAGACCTTGCTGTGGCAAAAGTATATGTTACGGTATTGAATGTTGATGAGCAGGGCAAAAAAGCCAATGTTAAATTGCTTAACGAGATGGCGCCTGTGATTCGGCATCAATTGGCCAAAAGAATGCGCTTAAGGCATATTTCCGATTTGCGTTTTTATTATGACGATTCATTCGATACCGGCATGCGGGTGTCGGAACTGTTAAGCGGTTTGGATAAGCCTATCGAATCCGCTCAGGACGGGCACGACGAAAACGAAGGCTAGTTCAGATGAGTAAACGCAAGTCCGGGTGCAATATTCACGGCATATTGCTGTTAGATAAGCGCCTTGGGGTATCTTCAAATAAAGCCTTGCAGGAAGTCAGGCGCTTGTTTAATGCCAATAAAGCGGGACATACCGGCAGCCTGGATCCTTTGGCTACCGGCTTATTGCCGCTTTGTTTCGGCGAAGCGACCAAAGTCTCGGGGTTGATGCTGGATGACAATAAGCGTTATCAAGTCGTCATTCAACTCGGGGTTATGACCGATACCGGAGACCGGGAAGGTACGGTTTTAGAGACTAAGCCGGTGCCAGAGCTGTCCATCGACGACATACAGGCCTGTCTGGAAAAATTTACCGGCGAAATCGACCAAGTTCCCCCGATGTATTCGGCTTTAAAGCATAACGGTAAAAAGCTTTATGAGCTGGCACGGGAAGGTAAAACGGTTGAGCGTAAAGCCAGGCGTATCACCATATTTGAATTGAAGTTGCTGACTGATTCTCAAGCGCTTGCTTTGCAACCGGATCAATTGACGCTGGATGTCTTTTGTTCGAAAGGCACTTATATCCGCTCGCTGGCGGAAGATATCGGGCATTACTTGGGTTGCGGCGGAACGGTAAATGAGTTACGCCGACTCGAAGCGGGTCAATTTAACATTGCAAATGCCAAAACCATCGAACAGCTGACGGCAATGGATCAGCAAAGCTTGTTTCAATGCCTGATTAATGTCGATAAACCACTGGAAGCTCTGCCCGCCGTGCAGTTGTCGGATCAACAGACAATTTGCATAAAATACGGCCAGTCGCTCGATTTTTTATCTTTCGATGAAACTCTACTGAGCGTAGCGGAAGAGCTCGGCGCAAATGGAGGCAGCACAAGTCCGGAAAGGAGGCAAGGTACAGTGCGCATGTATAATGATGCGGTCTTTTTAGGCTTGGGAGAAATGCTAATGGATGGTAAACTAGCACCGAAAAAGTTGTTCAATATGAGCAACGAACTGCTCTGAATTTATACACTCAGACAGAGAAAATACATCTGTTCCTACACCCTATCGTGGAAACAGTGTGCATAAGGAGCCGCCATGTTGGCGGCTTTATTTTTAATTTTTAATCTAAATAGGGATTACAAATGCCATTTACAGCAGAACAAAAAAAAGCGGTCGTTGAGGCCTATCGTCAATCAGAAACCGACACCGGTTCGCCTGAAGTGCAAATTGCTTTATTGACGGCACATATCACGCATTTAACACCGCACTTTGCAGAACATAAAAAAGACAACCATTCACGTCGTGGATTGTTGCGCATGGTTAATCAACGTCGTAAGTTGCTGGACTATCTAAAAAATAAAGACGTAAACCGTTACCGTAATTTAATTGAACGTCTCGGATTACGTAAGTAATAGAACAAAGAAACGGCACAGAGCTCTTGTGCCGTTTCTGTTTTAACATTTCATGGATTGAACAAATTTTTAAACAACCTCGACACAAAGGAACCTTATAGTGAACCCTATCAGGAAAGAATTTCAGTACGGCGATCGACTCGTTAAATTAGAAACTGGTGAAATAGCACGTCAAGCTGACGGTGCTGTAATGATCGATGTAGATGGTACGACACTGTTAGTCACCGTCGTCGGTAAAAAACAGGCAAGTGGTGGCGACTTTTTTCCATTGACTGTTAACTATCAAGAAAAAGCTTATGCAGCCGGTAAAATACCAGGCGGCTTTTTTAAGAGAGAAGGTCGTCCAAGTGAACAAGAGACTTTAACGTCTCGTTTGATTGACCGGCCTATCCGTCCTCTTTTCCCAGAGGGTTATACCAACGAAGTTCAGATTATTGCCACAGTCGTATCATTAAATCCTGAAGTTAATCCCGAAATTCCTGCTTTATTAGGCGCCTCTGCTGCCTTGGCGGTTTCAGGTTTGCCTTTTAACGGCCCGGTAGGCGCAGCTACTGTAGGTTATAAAGACGGCGAGTATTTACTAAATCCTACTCCTGCCGTATTAAAAGAATCGCAGCTGGAACTGGTTGTTGCCGGAACCGCTCATGCGGTATTAATGGTTGAGTCTGAAGCCGACAACCTGTCGGAAGACGTCATGTTGGGCGCGGTTTTATTCGGTCACCAGCAAATGCAGGTCGCCATTAACGCCATTAACGAATTTGCAGCCGCTGCCGGTGCAGGCGTTGTTGAGTGGGTAGCTCCCGAAGCGAATGCCGAACTTAAAAAATTGGTAACTACCGAAGTTGAAGCAGGTATTAAAGCCGCTTATCAAGTCGCCGAAAAATTGGTTAGACAAGAACAACTGAAAGAGATTAGAAATGCCGTGGTTGAAAAACTGACGGAAAATGGCGAATATGCAGAAAGCGATATACGCGGCATTATCGAACATCTGGAATACAGCATCGTGCGTAACGCTATTCTTAACGAAGGCAAACGTATTGACGGACGCGAGTTGGACAAGATCAGACCGATTACTGTCAGAACCGGCGTATTACCCAGAACTCATGGTTCCGCATTATTTACCCGTGGCGAAACTCAAGCCTTGGTTGTTGCAACATTGGGTACACAACGCGATGCGCAAATCATCGACGCGTTAGCCGGTGAATACAAAGAACCGTTCATGCTGCATTACAACTTCCCTCCGTACAGCGTTGGCGAAACCGGATTTGTCGGTTCACCAAAACGCCGTGAAATCGGCCACGGCCGTTTGGCGAAACGTGGCGTTGCCGCCGTGTTGCCTAATATGGATGAATTCCCGTACACCATTCGCGTGGTCTCGGAAGTCACTGAATCCAACGGTTCAAGCTCCATGGCTTCGGTTTGCGGCAGCAGTCTGGCGTTGATGGACGCCGGTGTGCCTATTACATCACCGGTTGCCGGTATCGCAATGGGCCTGATTAAAGAAGGCGACAGCTTTGCAGTATTGTCCGACATCATGGGGGATGAAGATCATCTGGGCGATATGGACTTTAAAGTTGCCGGTTCAGTGAACGGCATTACCGCACTGCAAATGGACATCAAAATAGATGGCATTACCGCAGAAATCATGAAGACAGCTCTGGATCAGGCAAAACACGGTCGTTTGCATATCCTGAACGAAATGAACAAAGCGTTGTCCACCACGCGTGAAGAAATGTCTGACTTCGCACCGCGTATCATCACCTTTAAAATCGATCCTAGCAAAATCCGCGAAGTTATCGGCAAAGGCGGCGCAACCATACGCAGCATCACCGAGCAAACTGGCGCCAGCGTTGATTTGACCGATGACGGCATCGTTAAAGTGGCATCTGTCGATAAAGCTGCCGGTGAAGAAGCGCGTCGTTTGATCGAGGAAATTACCGCTGAAGTTGAAGTCGGTAAAACCTACGAAGGCAAAGTGGTCAGATTAATGGACTTCGGCGCATTCGTTACCATTCTTCCCGGTAAAGACGGCTTGGTTCATATCTCGCAAATCTCTGACGAACGTGTTGATAAAGTCAGCGACAGATTGAATGAAGGCGATGTGGTCAAAGTCAAAGTACTTGAAATTGACCGTCAAGGCCGAGTTAGATTGAGCATGAAAGAAGTCGAAGCGGAATAACCCAAGCTTTGTTTGCCGCTCTTAACAATAGGGCGGCTTAAGGGTATAAAAAAGGGATTGTGATTCGTCGCAATCCCTTTTTTTGTTTGGCTTATATGAAAGAATAATGAAAGTTCAGGATAATTAGAACGCAAAACCGATATTCAACGCCATGAAAAAAATATCGTTGATTTTTCTATTCGTAGGGCTTGCCGTTGGCTTTCTGGTCCCGGTGAGCCACAAGATACCGGTAGCAGGCGCGACCGCTACCGATTGGAATCCGGTATCCTTCTGGTACTATCCCTGGGGACGTTCCGGCACACACAAAGGCATAGATATTTTTGCCAAGGCAGGCGTTCCCGTGTTGGCGGCGAGTAGCGGCGTGGTGATTTATACCGGTTTTAACGACATAGGCGGTAATGTCATAGTGGTATTGGGGGAGAAATGGCGTTTTTATTACTACGCTCATTTGCAGCGAATCAATACCCGCGTTTTACGGCTGGTCAGCGTGGGTGATACTATCGGCACAGTCGGCAGTACCGGCAATGCGCAAGGGAAACCACCACATTTGCATTTTGTTATTCGCAGTTTGTTTCCGTTATTTTGGCAATACGATGACAGTAAACCAGAGCCTTGGAATAGAATGTTTTACCTTGATCCCGGCACGATTTTAATTCCATCGTCTGGGTGATCGGCAAGTCGCCTACAATATTGCCAAAAAGGATTTAAACAAATCATGAATAAGCACATTTTGATCGCTGACGACGACGCCCATATCCGCGAAGTCATCAGCTTCGCGCTGAAAAAAGCGGGTATGCAAGTGACACTCGCAGAAGACGGACGACAGGCGCTACAGCAATTTAACGCACAGGCCGTTGACCTGATTGTACTGGACATCAACATGCCGGAGTTTGACGGGCTGGAAGTCTGCCGTGAACTTCGTAAAACCTCCGATGTGCCAATCTTGTTCCTGTCTTCGCGCGATGATGAAATCGACCGGATATTGGGCCTGGAAATCGGCGGCGATGATTATGTCACCAAGCCTTTCAGCCCGCGCGAATTGGTCGCCCGTATTAACGTCATACTCAAACGTATTCACAGCGCAGCAAAACCTGTTATCGAAGCAAGCAATCTCTATCATGGCAAACTGCGCATTCAGGTTGAACAACACGCGGCCAGCTGGAACAACCAAGTTATCGGTCTTACGGCCACGGAATTCGCCATACTGTTGCTTTTGATACGCCAACCCAACCGGGTGTTCAGCCGCGATACCATCATGAACAGCGCCTATTCCAACAATGTCTACGTTAGCGATCGCACCATCGACAGCCATATTCGCCACATTCGCCAAAAATTCAATGATGCCGGTTGCGAGGCGGTAATAGAAACCGTCCATGGCGTCGGCTACAAGCTCGCCTCATGCCAATAAATGCGCAACTGCCGATGTCAAATCGGCGTCTGTTTCGGCTCAGGAATATTTTGCTGATTGTAATGCTGATGGTATTGGGCTTGCCGCTGGGCGGATTGTATTTCTTCCGCATTTACGAAAACGAATTGGTGCAACAAACCGAGCGGGAATTAATCTCGCAATCTGCGGTATTGTCGGCCGATTTTCGGCAACATGTGCGGAATCTGCACCATGAAGATAGCGCTTACGGAAAGATCCTGCCGTCGCTGCCGCCCGAAAGCGATACCTACCACCCCGTTATTCCTGTATTGAGCTTGGTTAACCCGGTTCAGCCGCCGCGCCCTGCCGCACAGCCGGTACAAATTCCTGCGGATGAACTGGCGCAACATATCGGCGAGATAATGCGCCCGGTGATAGCGGATACCCAACGCATAACGCTGTCCGGAATACGTTTACTGGATATGAATGGCACAGTGATAGCCGGGAACGAAGACGTTGGGCTGTCGTTTGCAGATATTTCTGAAGTCCGGCGCGCCTTGGACGGACACTATGCCGGTACGATTCGTCAGCGTCTTTCCGACGAGCCCCCGCCGCCTTTGTATTCAATGAGCCGAGGCGCTAATATTCGCGTATTCGTCGCCTTTCCGGTGATTGAAGACCGGCACTTGCAAGGCGTAATCTATGTTTCGCGAACGCCGGAAAATATCCTCAGGCATTTGTTTGAAGTCAGAAAAAAGGTTTTCGTGGCCTTTTCGATCCTGCTGGGTTTGGTCGTGTCGCTGGTGCTGCTGGTGTCGGCCACCATCTCGCGGCCTATCCGCGAACTCATCCGCCAGACGGAGCGCATCAAACAAGGCGAGCAAAAACTGCTCGAATCGTTGAAAAATCCTGTCACCTACGAAATTGCCCAGCTTTCGGAAAGCTTCGCGAGCATGTCGCTAGCCTTGGCGGAGCGTACTGATTACATTCAGCGTTTCGCAACCCATGTGTCGCACGAATTCAAAACCCCGCTGACTTCCATGCAAGGCGCACTGGAATTGTTGCAGGATCATCCGGATACCATGCCCGACGGCCAGCGCCGACGTTTCATTGATAACCTGCTGGCCGATACCCAACGCCTAAAGCAGTTGGTCAACCGGTTGTTGGAACTTGCCCGTGCCGACGCGTTGGAGCCCAGTCGCCAGGATAGTCATGTTCCGGCTGCTATTATTGCGCTGCAAAGCCGTTATGCTGAACGCGGTTTGCAACTGCATTACAGCAACCTGCCCGGTACAACGCTGGCGATTGCCCCGGATGCGCTGGAAATAGTGCTGATCAACCTGTTCGAAAACAGCTTGCAACATGCGGCCGACCGAGTCGAAATTACCTCTGGTTTTCACGGAAATACCTTGCAACTTAGCTTGCAAGACAATGGCACAGGTGTGTCACCGGCCAATCGCAACAAGATTTTTATTCCATTTTTTACCACACGCCGAAATAGCGGCGGTACCGGTTTGGGGCTGGAGATCACGCATTCATTATTGAAGGCCTACGGAGGCAGGATTGAACTGGCCGAAAGCGGGCAGGGGGCTTTGTTTGTGTTGAGTTTGCCGTTAAGCAGTCGATCAAAAGTCTTTTAAGGTTTTTTATTCACCACGAAGGCACGAAGGACACGAAGTTTTATATTTATTCGTTTGCTTCGTGCTCTTAGTGTCTTCGTGGTGAATTTTTTACCCTCGTTCTCACGCGCTACGTGGGAACGAGACAAAACGTCCCGCCGTTCAGAACGTTGCCAGGCAGACCTTCCAGGTTTTAAAAACCGGGAAGGTCCGCCTATCGGCATGTTTCCCGCCTAACGGAGGTAAGGGGCTGTCGTCATTTCGATAGCCCGCAGACACTTGTGTATAACGATGAGCACAGCGCGTGGGACCGAGACAAAAAGTCGTTCGTAGTGAATCGTAGCATCATTCTATCTGCACAAAAATTCCACAAAAAATCCTTAACCCCGCCATTCGCCCTGCACATCGTCCTGTCACTATAAAGACATGGATACTCACTTAAAAAAACATTTGCCGGTACAGCTTCCGATCTATCCATTATTGATGGGCATCGGGATGCTGTTAATGGCTGTCGAACCCATCGCCTGGCTGGTTAACACTTGGTTTGAACCCGCTCACGATTCCAAAGGCGGCTGGATATTTTTACTCTGCGCCGGGCTGTTTTTTTGGAGCGTGCGCAGTCCGCAACAAGCCGTTACCGGCAAGACCCATAAAAAAGCCGTTATTTTGTTGTTAGTCACCGCCTTCATCCGAGGCATAGGCCAGGTTTTTGCGGTTAATGTGTTGGGCGCGGTAGCGTTAGCGATTGATGTCTACGCCATTGGTTTACTGGCCGCATTGAACGACAGGAAAACCCCGCTATCGGCTGGCTGGTTGGCAGTTCTGTTCGCCTTTTCGCTGCCGCTGGAACGCATTCTGCAACGAATCATCGGTTTCGGTTTGCAACACCTATCAGCGGACGGGGCATGTAGGGTGCTGCAAGGGTTATTCGCCGATGTGCAGTGTGCAGGGATAAGAATCCTGTTGGCAGGCCGCGACGTTCTGGTGGATTTGCCTTGTTCAGGGGTAAAAAGCATCACCCTGTTGCTGGTTCTGTATGCCGCGCTGATGTGCGTACTCAGGCCGACGCTGTTAAATAGTGTTGTGATGGGGCTGACGGCGCTGGCTAGCGCGTTGCTGGCCAATATTATTCGCATCACTTGCCTGTCCATCTTTATCGCCTACCCGGAAAAAATAGGCGGCATCAATGTGCTGGCGCAGCCTTGGCATGACTTAATCGGATTGTTTTGCTTGATATTGGCGGCTATGCCGTTGGCTTTGCTTTGTCCTCCTCGTCGTTCGGGAGAGGAGGGCAGTCAAAAAAGTCCAAGCCATAACTGTCCGCAGCCCATTCAAGCCGGAAAAACAAAAACACTGGCAGCGCTTGGGTTTGCAATGCTGGCAGCTGTGATTGTTGCGCTGCCGCGGCAGCCTTTGGATATTTCCGATACCCGCACCGCGCTCAGCTTGCCGCTTTACCTAAACGGACAATACGGGCAAACCGTCGCCTTAAGTATTCAAGAACAAGCCTATTTCACCCAATACGGCGGCACTGCGGTAAAAATGCGTTACGGCGACAACAGCGCAATGTTAATTCGCACCAACTCGCCGCTTCGACATATGCACACGCCCGACGATTGCCTGCGCGGCTTGGGATTCGATGTGCACTATCAAGGCATTCAGTATCAACCGCTGCCGACGGCTATTTACTTGGCGACCGCTCCAAACGGAGCGCAGTGGCGTATCGCCGTGACTTTTTATTCCGATCTTGGGCAGTTTACGACCAACGTTTCCGAAGTGGTGTGGCGCTGGCTGCAACAGCCGCACAGCACTTGGTATGCTCTGCAACGCATTACCCCCGTTTCCATCCCCGAATCCGAAGCTTCCGAATGGGATAACACCCTGTTTGCAGCCTTGGATTTAACTTCAGTCCACTTCCAGGAGAATTCTCATGCTAAACCTGATTAAACATACCGCCTGTTTGCTGTTGCTCTGCTTAAGCTGTTTCGTTTCGGCGGCCGCATCGGAAATGAGCGGTGCCATTGAAGCCTTGGCCGACGGCAAGAAAATAAACTTCCCGTTACTGAAAACCGATATGCTTGCCAAAGTTAAAGGCGATTTAGTGACGGTTACCGTCAAACAAACCTTTGCCAATCCGCACGATAAGCCACTGCACGCGACTTATTTGTTCCCGTTGAATCAAAATGCGGCGGTTCACCGGATGGTGATGGACGTCGGCGATGAGCGCGTCGAGGCAAAAATCCAGCGCATTGAAGACGCAAAGGCCGTTTTTGAACAGGCCAAACAACAAGGCAAGGCCGCCTCATTGCTGACCGAACACCGTCCCAACATGTTCACCCAAGACATCGCTAACCTGATGCCGGGGCTGCCGGTGCAAGTCACCCTCACTTATAGCCAAACACTGCCTAAAATCGACGGGCAATATGAACTGGTGTTGCCGTTAATTGTCGGGCCTCGCTATCAACCGGCCGGTGCAGGCGTTGCGCCGACGCCTGTTACCGAAGTGAAAAGCACCGAATCCTTAGGACAATGGGAAATCGAAAAACTGCCGGATTATCCCGATGTGGCAGGTTTAAACAGCCCGGAAATCATCGATAAAGAACGTGTTGCGATTACCGTTGAATTGGACGGGGGCTTACCGATTACCGAGTTGAGCAGTAAAACCCATGCCGTCAGCGAAGAAAAACTGTCGGCAAGCCAGAGGGTCATACGTTTGGCCGAAGGCAAAACCATCGACAACAAGGATTTTGTGTTGCGTTACCGCTTGAGCGGCAGCGCCACGCAGGCCGGTTTATTGGCTCACCAAGATGAGCGCGGCGGTTTTTTCAGTTTACAGTTGGAACCGCCCGCCGTTCCTGAAGTGAAAGACATTGCCGCGCGGGAAATGGTTTTCGTGCTCGATACCTCCGGCTCCATGAGCGGCAAGCCGATTGAGGCAAGCAAGCAGTTTATGCTGCACGCGCTCCATAACCTGCATCCCAACGATTATTTCCGCATAATCCGCTTCAGCAACAATGCCGAAGAATTTACCGACGAACCGGTTGCTGCAACTTCAGAAAACATCCAGCAAGGACTGCGCTATGTGCAAGCACTGACCGCCGATGGTGGCACGGAAGCAGCTAATGCGATACAGCAGGCTTTTGCCAAGCCCGCCAAAGCTAACACATTACGCTTAGTGGTATTCCTGACCGATGGTTATATCGGTAACGAATCTACTGTTCTGAAGCAAGTTGCAGAAAAAATAGGCACAGCGAGAATATATGCTTTAGGTGTCGGCACTTCCGTGAATCGTTTTTTACTGGAAGAAATGGCCGGTATGGGACGCGGTTTTGCCCGTTTTATCGATCCTACCGAAATCGCCGACGATGTGGCAATACAATTGGCCGGTAAGCTGGAAAGCCCGGTGCTGACCGACATCAGCATCGATTGGGGCGATTTGCAGGTTAGCGACATCGCGCCGACGAAAATCCCCGATTTGTTTGCCGGTGGCGCGTTACGTATTCAAGGCAAATACCGACAATCCGGGCAACACACCATCAAAGTTAGCGGTTTAGTCAATGGACGCAAAGCCCAGCTGCCTGTCACCGTCACACTGCCTGCCGGTTCGGACGACAAGGATAACCCGATACCGGTGATTTGGGCGCGCGCGCAAATTGCCGAAGCGATGCGGCAGATCAATACGCCCTCGTATTTACGTACCGAAACCATTGCCGATGACGTGTTAAAAGCCAAAGTCGTCGATTTAGGATTGAACTATGGATTAACCACGCGTTGGACGGCTTTTGTCGCCGTAGCGCAAAAAATTGTTAATACGCATCCTGAGCAAGCGGTGCAAAGACATGTTCCGTTGCCGATGGTCAACGGCGTCAGAGCAAAAGCTTATGGTGAGAGTTCAGGGCAAACAACCCCAACACAAGCCATGATGACGGCACAAAATTTTTCAGGCGGTGCAACGCCGGAACCTTCAACTTTGGCGGGGTTGGTCATCGTGACGTTAATTGGGTTTTGGACTTGTTATCGCCGCAGGGCGATCATTCATGCCGCATAATCAACCCCCATCATTGCGAATAAATTGATTGTCTCTTGTTGCTGGTATCGATTGCAGATGGCTTGTTTTACAAGCAACCCGTAGAGTCCTCTCGACAGCAGGGCTTTATGCCGGATTACACTGCTTTTTTCGGGCTAGTGTGTCATGAAGAAAGGCGCAAGCCTTTTATGCTGTATTAAAGATGAG